>DATHIJ010000178.1:0-10645 GCA_035489975.1 Propionibacteriaceae bacterium
ATCGTGATCTCGCTGTTGAATGCGTTTACCGGGCTCACCGTCGCAGCCAGTGGCTACCTGCTCGAGAACATCCTTTTGCTGGTTGCCGGGACTCTGGTCGGCTCCGCGGGCACCTTGCTTACCCGCTTGATGGCCAACGCAATGGGCCGGTCGGTGATCAACATCCTCTTCGGTGCGCTCAAGGGTGGGTCGACGCTCGGCGCAACCACCGTCAGTAATCGACCGGTGAAGTCGGCGGGACCGGCCGATGTGGCGATCCTGCTTGCGTACGCGCAACGCGTGATCATTGTCCCGGGTTATGGACTCGCGGTCGCGCAGGCGCAGCACACGCTGCGCCAGCTGGTGGACCTGTTGATCGAGCGCGGCGCACGTGTCGATTACGCCATCCATCCCGTCGCCGGCCGGATGCCCGGGCACATGAACGTGCTGCTTGCCGAGGCTCAGGTTCCGTACGAGCAGCTCAAGGAGATGGACGAGATCGACCCGGATTTCAAACAGGCGGACGTGGCACTGGTCATTGGCGCAAACGACGTGGTCAATCCGGCGGCTGAGACGACACCTGGCGCTCCGATCTACGGCATGCCGATCCTGCACGCCAACCAGGCGCGACAGGTCGTTTTCATGAAGCGGTCCATGCGTCCCGGCTTCGCCGGCATTGAGAACGAGCTCCTGTACGAGCCGACCACCACATTGCTCTTTGGCGACGCCAAGGACACCATGGGCAAGCTGCTCGCCGAGCTCAAGGCCCTGACCGTCTGACCGGCGCAGTCGCGCCGACCCCTCGGAATCCGGCAGCGTCGTCCTCGCTCGCAGAGGAAAGAACGCGTCCACTCGCTCCTCTTCCGTCCGGCCGCGCGCAAGTTACGACGCTCGCAGCTCTGCTCAACCAGATTCTGACGAGTCGGCAAGAGGGGAACGGCGGGTCCCAGAGCAGCCAGCATGTCGGGCGTCCGGCTATGGTGCTGACGTAGGGCCCCGACTGGGTTGGGCGGCAGCTAGCACGAGGCGTGCCTCTCACTACCTCGCGACGGAGCAGGAGGCTCAAATGTCCGATTCCACGGCCGATCAGGTCAACCAGATCCCTGACACGATGCAGGCCGTTATCTGCCACGGCCCTGGGAACTACCAGCTGGAAGAGGTCGCCGTCCCGAGGCCGGGACCGGGTGAGGCCTTGATCAAGGTCGAGGCGACCGGCATTTGTGCCAGCGACCTGAAGTGCTACCACGGTGCCGCGAAATTCTGGGGCGATGAAAGCCGTCCAGCTTGGGCCGAAACAGAGGTCATTCCGGGTCATGAATTCGTCGGAACTGTGGTTCAGCTCGATGACGCGGCGGCATCGCGGTGGGGAATCGCCGATGGCGACCGCGTTGTCGCTGAGCAGATCGTGCCGTGTTGGAAGTGTCGCTACTGCCTGAACGGCGAGTACTGGATGTGCGCCCCACACGACATCTTCGGCTTCAAGCGCCGGACGCCCGGCGGCATGGCGGAGTACATGATCTACAACAAAGACGCTCTGGTCTACCAGGTCTCACCCGACTTGCCGCCCGCGCACGCCGCTTTCACCGAGCCACTTTCCTGTGCGCTGCACGGCGTGGAGCGGGGCGACATCAAGTTCGATGATGTTGTCGTCGTAGCGGGGTGCGGACCGATCGGCCTCGGCATGATCGCTGGTGCGAAATCCAAGAATCCCAAGATGGTCGTCGCCCTCGACATGGCCCAGGACAAGCTGGAGATCGCCAAGGAATGCGGCGCCGACGTGATCATCGACATCGGGTCCGAGGACGCCGTGACCAAGATCAAGGACATGACCGGCGGCTATGGAGCTGACATCTACCTCGAGGGAAGTGGACACCCGTCTGCCGTCGCCCAAGGTCTGAACCTCCTACGCAAGCTGGGCACCTATGTCGAGTACAGCGTGTTCGGCAGCGACGTCAGCGTTGACTGGTCGATCATCAGCGACGACAAGGAGCTCGATGTACGTGGTGCTCACTTGGGCCCACACTGTTGGCCTGCCGCGATCCAGATGCTCGAGTCCCGACGGCTGCCGATGGACAAGATCTGCACCCACCAGCTGCCACTGGCCGAATTTCAGAAGGGGCTCGACCTGGTCGCCAGTGGAAGGGAATCAATCAAGGTCTCGCTCATCCCGTGATCAGGTAAGTGATGTCAGCGCCGGTCGTCATCGTGGCGCCATCGCATCTAGCTGCTCTCGCAGCCAAGCCGGCATCGGCAGGCTCAGGTAAAAGTCCGTTCGATCAAGCTCAATTGAGGGCAATCCCTCGCAGTCTCGCCGTCTCATTCCCTGGAGGCTCCGAATGACGCATCTCTTCAACGACCCCGCCGAGTTCAAGAACGACGTGCTCAAGGGCTTCGCCGCGGCGTACCCGCAATACGTGCAGCGCGTCCAAGGTGCCTCTGGCTTCGTCCGGGCGGGCGGGCCGCTCGAGGGCAAGGTCAGCCTGGTGATTGGCGGCGGTTCTGGTCACTTTCCGTCGTACAACGGTGTGGTCGGAACCGGCTTCGCCGATGGTGCCGTGCTCGGTGACGTCTTTGCCTCACCATCCGCGGAGCAGGTCTATCGGGTGGCCAAGGCAGCGGACGGAGGCGCTGGAGTGGTGCTGGGATTCGGCAACTACGCCGGTGACCGGCTGAACTTCGGTGTCGCCGCGGAGCGCCTCATCAACGAAGGAATCGACACCCGCATCGTGTTCGTCACCGACGACGTCGCATCAGCGAGCCAGGAGGAGCAGCAAAAACGGCGCGGTATAGCGGGCACTTTCACGGTGTACAAGATCGCCGCGGCAGCGGCAGAGAACGGCGCGAACCTCGACGAGGTCGAGCGCGTGATGCGCGCGGCCAATGCCGCGACGTACTCCTTCGGCGTTGCCTTTCACGGGTGCACACTTCCCGGTGCCGATGAGCCGCTGTTCACAGTCGACGAGGGGCACATGGATTTCGGACTTGGCATCCACGGCGAGCCGGGGATCAGCTCGGCTCCCTGGATGTCGGCCAAGGATCTGGCTGCGAAGCTCGTCGAGACGGTCGTCGCCGAGCGTCCCGAAGGCGTCGGCGGCCGGGCTGCCGTAATCCTCAATGGACTTGGCGCCACGAAGTACGAGGAACTGTTCGTCTTGTACGGCCGCGTCAGCGAGCTCCTTGAGGCGGAGGACGTGACGCAAGTGTCTCCCGAGGTCGGCGAGCTGGTCACCAGCCTGGACATGGCAGGCTGCTCGCTGTCAGTCACTTGGCTCGATGACGAGCTCGAAGGCTACTGGATCGCGCCGGCGGAAACGCCAGCGTTCCGGCGCGGCACGGCCGTGACAAGCGAGCGGTTCACCACACGGCGCACCGGCGCAGAACATGTCGCTCAGACGGTAACGGCTGAGGCCAGCGAGGAGTCCATCGCGGCAGCCGCGGTAGCACGTAAGGCGGTCGACGCGATTTACGCAGTGGTGGAGGAGAACAAGGAGTATCTGGGTCGCATCGACGCCGTAGCCGGCGACGGTGATCATGGAATCGGCATGTCGCGCGGCTCGAAGGCCGCCGCGGAGGCAGCGAATGAAACCCACGGTGGGGCCGAAACTGTGCTGAGCGCAGCGGGCCATGCCTTTAGTGATAAGGCGGGTGGCACCAGCGGCATCTTGTGGGGCCTGCTGTTGGAAGGGGTCGGCAAGGGACTCGGCAACACCGATGCGGTTACGGCGCAGCGTCTGGCCGACGCCGTTCGCGGTTCGGCGCAGCACCTGCAGGAGTTCAGCAAGGCCGAGCTCGGCGACAAAACCATGCTGGACGCGCTCTTCCCGTTCGTCGATACGCTGGTCGGTCAGGTCACTTCCGGGGCCTCCATGTCCGAAGCCTGGCGTTCGGCAGCAGATGCCTGCCGCAGCGCCGCCCAAGCGACCGCATCACTGACTCCCAAGATCGGCAGGGCGCGGCCGCTGGCCGAGCGCAGCGTCGGCACCCCCGACCCGGGCGCGATCTCGCTCGCGTTGATCCTCACCGCGATCGGCAAGGTACTCGACGATGCCGGGGAGGCGGCTGCCGAGGCCGCAGCGGACATCAACAAGGAAGGACAACCCAGATGAGCGGTCCCATTCGGCTGCTGGTGGGAAGCGACAGCGCGGGCTTCGACTACAAAGAGCGCATCCTCGCCGACATGCAATCCGATGACCGAGTCGAGATAGTCGATCTTGGTGTCTTCAAGGAAGATCTCGAGGGGTCCTCGTACCCGTCGGTGGCAATCGCAGCAGGAAAGAAGATCGCGGCTGGCGAGGCGGACCGCGCCATCCTGGTTTGCGGCACCGGCATTGGCGTCGCCATTGCCGCCAACAAGGTGCCGGGCATTCGCGCGACGGTTGCCCACGACTCCTTCAGCGTCGAGCGGTCAATCCTGTCCAATGACTGCCAGATCCTCACGCTCGGCCAACGTGTCATCGGCCTCCAGCTCGCTCGCAGGCTGGCCAGAGAATGGCTGGGCTACGTCTTCGACCCGAGCACCCCCTCCGGGGCGAAGGTTGCCGAGATCAGCGACTACGAGGACTCAATTACCGGATAGTCGGACTTCGTCAGAGAGCGCCCGCGTCAGCATCCGAGTGCGTTTGCGTCAACATCCCACGCTACGTGGGATGTTGACGCTGTACATGGCGTGTGCATGCCGTGTACAGCGTGAGGGGGGTGTGTACGGCAGCGGGGATCTGCCGATGAGCCGCGGTGTCAGCCATATCACGGTCGAGTTGGCGTACTGCTCGGACTGTGCGTTGGACGGCGTACGGCAGAATCGCAGGGTGATCGAGTATCGAACACCGGCCGAGATCGAGCAGATGAGGCCCGCCGGCCAGTTCGTTGCCGAGGTATTGGGCACGCTGATCGCACGAGTCGATGTCGGGGTGAACCTTCTGGAGCTCGACGAGTTCGCACACCAGATGATCCGGGATCGGGGTGCGGAGTCCTGCTACATCAACTATCACCCGTCTTTCGGAGCCAGCCCGTTCGGCAAGGTGCTGTGCACGTCGGTCAACGATGCGGTCTTACACGGGCTTCCTCACGACTACGAGCTTGTTGACGGCGACCTGGTTAGCCTCGACTTTGCGGCATCTGTGAATGGCTGGGTGTCCGACTCGGCGATCAGTGTGATCGTCGGCTCGCCCCGGGAACAAGATCAGCAGTTGATCGTTACCGCAGAAGCGGCGCTAGCCGCTGGCATCGAAGCAGCCGTTCCAGGAAACAAGATCGGTGACATCTCGTTCGCGATTGCACGCGTGGGTTCGCATGCGGGTTACAAGATCAACACCGAGTTCGGCGGCCATGGGGTGGGGCGTACCATGCACGGCGACCCCCACGTACCGAACAACGGGCGGCGTGGCCGTGGGCTACTGCTCCGGCCCGGCCTGGTGATCGCGATCGAGCCGTGGTTCTTGCAGGGCACCGACAAGATCTACACCGATCCCGATGGATGGACCTTACGGAGCAGGGACGGCTCACGAGGCGCACACGCTGAGCACACGATAGCGATCACCACCGACGGTCCATTGGTTCTGACCGCGCGCTGATCGGACCTGGTGCAAACCGCAAAAGCACACACCAGCGCGGCGCTCATCGACCGCTGCCGCCTAGCATCGCGGCTCGAGCTTTTGGCTGGAGTGTGGTTTTGCGGTTACCCGCCTGCCACGAACGCGGCGGGAGCAACCGTGGCAAGCATTGCCAGATTTACGCCCGCCGCGCCCATGGGCCTCGCCTTCGACAGCGTTGATTGGTGATCGGCCCGAAACCCGGAAACCTTGAGGTATCCGCGTCCAACTGGTACCACCAGTCTCAGCGGTCTCACAATAATCCACTACGGGCTTCCACGCATATCCAGTTCGTCTCGCGTGGCTTAGATACGGATCGCGCGGGACCCCGCCGACAGCGTCAGCGCCGCGACCTAGCGGTCTCCTGCAGCTTGCGAAGGCCGTCCTTGATTTTCTTCTGGTTCTCCGGCTTGGACAGCTCTCGCTGAGCGACCTGAATCAGCTTGGCCGCGACTGCGGTCTTGAGGAGGCCCTTGATGAGGCTCATGAATTCTCCAAAGTAGCGTGGGACAGTGCTTCGACGATAGTCACCATTTCCAACTCAGTGCAGCATCAAACAGTCCAAGTCGCGACACGTCGAGTGCTCTCTAACGAAATCTAAGGTCTGCGCTATACGCGCTGATACGGTCCGAGACATGGACCCGGTCCGCAACCCGTACGCACCTGGAGCCGGCCAGCGTCCCCCCGAGCTCGCCGGCCGCGATGCTGAGCTGAGTGCGTTCGACGTCGCGCTGGAACGGGTGGAGCGGCGACGTCCAGAGCGCAGTCTGGTGCTGATCGGGCTGCGCGGGGTAGGCAAAACGGTGCTGCTCAACGCGCTCCGATCCAAGGCGCTGGACCGCGGATGGGGCACCGGAAAGGTGGAGGCCCGGCCCGAGACCAGCCTCCGGCGGCCGCTGACGGGGGCGTTGCACGCAGCCGTACGCGAGCTGTCGGTTCGGCATCGAGCGCCAGATCGGGTGAGTGAGGTTTTGGCAACGTTGAAGGCGTTCGGGCTGCGCACCAACCCCCGTGGCGGCAAGCTCATCGAGCGCTGGACGCCTGCGATCGACGGGCCGCCGAGTGTCGGACGGGCCGACTCCGGCGACATGGAGATCGACCTACTGGAGTTGCTTACCGACGTCGCGAGCCTGGCCGCCGACGTTGGCGTCGGTGTAGCGGTATTCATCGATGAGATGCAGGACCTGACGTCGGAGGACGTCTCAGCGCTGTGCGCGAGCTGCCACGAGCTGTCGCAGACGGGCGCGCCGCTCATGGTGGTTGGCGCAGGGCTACCGCATCTGCCCAGCGTGTTGTCAGCCTCGAAGTCGTATTCGGAGCGGCTGTTCCGATACGTCAGGATCGACCGCCTGGACTCCGCCGGCGTTGCGCGGGCGTTGCTAGCACCCGCTGAACGTGAGGGTGCCAGCTGGTCGGCAGGTGCGCTGGAGGCAATGGGTGCCACCTCGGGTGGCTACCCCTACTTCGTTCAGGCGTACGGGAAGGCCGCCTGGGACCACGCGCCCGGTTCGCCCATCACCGCCGGCGATGTCGCGGTTGCCGCTCCGGAGGCGGAGGCGGAGTTGGCTGTGGGATTCTTCGGCTCCCGGTACGAGCGAGCGACTCCGGCCGAGCGGGACTACCTGCGCGCCATGGCAGGTCTGACCACCGAGCCTGCTCCCGATGCAGCGGTCTCCACCACCGACGTTGCAGATGCCCTGGGTCGCAAGCCCTCTTCACTATCGCCGGCACGCGATGCGCTGCTCAAGAAGGGCTTGGTGTATTCGGCCGAGCGGGGGACGCTGGCCTTTACCGTGCCGCACTTTGCGCGTTGGCTGCGGACGCACCCGCCGGCTTGACAGGGAAGCGGTCTCGCGTGACTAGATGGACCGTGTCTGGCTGCGGATCAGCCACCCTTATTTTTCAAAAGTGGTCACGAACCACCCATCTGAATCGATACGGGCCTGTTGTGTGTGATCACTCAAGTTGTGCTGGCTCCGGGAGCCAGCTTCCGCCGCGCCCCAACGGCCGCGTGAGGTGCTTTTCACCGCAATTGCGGCGACGGGGTGCTGTGCCACCCGCCGTCCAGGTGGAGCTGGTCAGCCGCCTGCCGCGTGAGCCGGGCTGCAAGCTGCTGTCTCGTTCGATCGGCATGATCGAATCACGAGACAGATGATCAACTTCGAGCAGCGGCGGCCTGGCCCGCTGCGTCGCATGGTGCGCAAGGCTGCGGAGATCATCCCGATGGCATTGGTACCTAGGCGGGTGCTCCCTCGCCTGGACCGCGAGGTCTTCCGGCTTACCCGCGGGCGTACCACCTTCTCGGCCTGGGCTTCTGGCCTTCCGATTGTGATGTTGACAACCACCGGTGCTCGCACAGGTCAGCCACGTACCCTCCCGATCTTGGGGCTCCCCGACGGCGACCGTCTGGTGGTGATCGCTTCCAACTTCGGGCGGCCGCAGCATCCCGGTTGGTATTACAACCTGCGGTCACATCCGCTGGCGGTGATCAGCTGGAAAGGCTCCACTGTCGAAATGCGTGCCCGTGAACTGAAGGGCGATGAGCGGCAGCGATATCTCGACCGCAGCCACCAGACCTATCCGTGGTGGGAGGAGTACCACCGCCACGCTGCACCTCGGCAAATCCCGGTGATCATGTTCGCGCCGCTGGACGCTGCAGCGGAGCCATGACGGGAGGCGCAGGTCAGTGTGGTCCCGGCTCTCAACTACCAGCGAGCCGATCGTTTGGGTGGTTGTGATGCGAAACGTACGCGTGTGGACCGATCTGAGTGCGCGTTGCGACGCCTGTGATGCGAAACGTATGGTGCCATGAGGTTTGGCCCGCGGGACTTCTGAGACGCTGGGGAGGATACCGAGAGATCCGCCGACCGGAACTCCAGCTTTCAGCAGACCCGTCCCGGCGCTGGATGCTCGACGTGAGGCGCCGGGACGGTTCACAGAACGTGCTGCTGCATTACCAGGTCCTTCGCTGAGCGACGGACTCCGATCGGCTCAGGCGGTCAGCGTTGCTCGGCGACTTTCTTGAGGCCGTCGAGCATCATTTGCCAGTTGGCCCCAGAGTGCTCGGCCTCCTCAGCACTGCTGTTGTTGTCCTGGGTTAGTCGTACCAATGTGCCGCCGTTCGTCGGCTGCAGGTCGTAGCGGACCCGGTGGTAGTTCTCGGGCAGATCTTCCTGGCCGGTGAGCGGGCTGAAGTGGGTGACTTCCAGTTGCCGACTGGGCTCGACGGAAATGATCTCCCCTTTGTCCTCGTACGCCCGACCCTCGAACTCGCCCTGCCAGGTGATCGGGCTGCCTGGCTTCCAATCGGTCTTCACCTCTGAGCCGAACATGTATTGCTTGATGAGCCCGGGATCAGTCAGTGCTCGCCAGACCTGCTCCGGTGCAGCATCGATCTCGCACTGCGCCGTTGCAACGTGTTCTGACATCACAGTCCTCCTCGTGCCTCAGAATGCGGTTAGCTGGTTCCACTTCGTGACTTACCCGTGGACGCCAGGAGTAACACCGCCTGCGGTCTGAGTCGGCGGTCGGGGTCAACGCGTCTGTGTCGCCAGGCGGAAACCGAAGGCGACCAGAACCGTCCCAGTCACTGCGTGCAGCGTGCGACGGACTCGGGAACGCTGCAGGAATGGCGCGACTCGATTGAGGGCGACGGCGTAGATCGAGAGCCAGCCGAACGTCATGAGACAAAACACCAGACCCAGCGGTATTAGAGCCGCGAAACTGCCAGAAGGGCCTGGTACGAACTGCGGGAGCAAACTGAGGAAGAAAACTGCCATCTTCGGATTGGCCAGGTTGCTGATGAACCCCTGCCGCACAGCGCTCCACGGGCCGAGGTCGGTGGATCGTACGTCGCGCTCCGCTTTGCTGTCGCGGCCGCGAACGGCAGCCACGATCGACTGCACACCGAGGAACACTAGGTACGCTGCCCCAACGATCTTGAGCGCGAGAAAGGCCGGCTGAGATGCCTGCAACAGGCGGGCGATGCCAATGCTCGCGGCCACGGTCCACACCAGCTGCCCGGCCGCGATTCCTGCGGCGGTGAGGACGCCGCCGCGTCGTCCACCGACGATGGAGTTGCGGATTGTGAGAGCGGTGTCGGGTCCGGGTGTACAAATCACCAGAGCACACACGCCGAGAAAGGCCAGGGCCTCGTTCATTTCGAGAGCCTCTCACAACTGACGACCCGTCGCTGCGCGAGGAAAGGCGTGAAGAGCGCAGCGCTCGCGACTTATTGGTTCCGTCGAACCAAGCCCTCCTTCGTCGGGGGCGGTTCGACGGTCGGACTTCGTCCGAGTCGACCCGTCGCTCCGCGAGGAAAAGCTGCCACTGAACTCCTCGCCCCTAAGCATGCCCGCCAGTACTGACAGTCCCGACCGTGAGCCGCGCCTTGCCTTCCAGAATCTCCCCAATTCGCACGACTTGATGCTCCAGAGCCCGCAGCTGACTAGCAGTGAGCCGGGTGAGGGGCTCGACGGTCACCTCAATCTGGCGGCCCGAGCGTCGCTGGTGCCAGACACCAGCAACTACGCCGTCGATGAGAAGGACCGGATAGTTGCCGGCCTGGCCGGAGGGTGCGAGGGCGCGCGTGGCGGCCCCGCCAGGGAAAAGCTGGGATCGCGGATGGCTACCGACGGCGTACGCGTCGAAGTACGGCAGTAGCAAGACGCTGCCCTTGGCGTCGGATTCGCCAGGCATTGCCGTGTCGCTACTGGCCACCCATGCCGGCGTACCGTCGAAGTTGATCTTGGTCAGCAACCGAGGGTGCCGCTCGAATTGCTCAACCGCCCAGGCAGCCGGGGCGCCGATCCATTGGGCAAACTGCTGCGGCGTCGCTGGACCGTATGCGGACAAGTAACGCCGCATCACCGCGGCAATGGCCTGGTCTTCGGAGGCCGGTTTGAATCCTGGAAACCAGCGGCGCGGATTCGTGTACGTCACGCGGCGGCCTTTGTTGGGACCGAAGCACAGCACGCCGCGGTAGGCCGCGGTAACGACGGCCTGCCGCCAACGCGGCCACAGGTCCTGAAATGCGGGCATGACCCGATCGCCTGCCCACTTACCGGCCAGCTTCATAA
>DATHIJ010000179.1:0-3087 GCA_035489975.1 Propionibacteriaceae bacterium
GACGACATGCTCCAGAGGTTGGCTCTTGCCATCGACCAAGCCAATGACAAGATCGCGGAACTGGTCGAGTCCGATCTTTCCCTGGAAGGTATGGGGACGACGGTCACCGGGGCCATGTTCGACGGCACCAATCTCGGTCTCGCACACATCGGTGACAGTCGCGCCTATCTGTTCCGCCATGGTCACCTGGAACGGCTGACGCATGATCACACCTGGGTTCAGTCCCTGGTTGATGACGGGAAGATCAGCGAAACCGAAGCCGCGATCCACCCACACCGTTCGCTGCTGTTGAAGGTGCTGAATGGGCAGCCGACCAACGACCCCGACCTCACCATGGTCCAGGTCATGGCGGGTGACCGGCTGATGTTTTGCAGTGACGGCGTATGCGGATTGATCGTCGATGACACGATCGAGGCCGCGCTGCAGCTACCTGACCTGAACGATGCCGCAGAGCGTCTCATGGCCGAGTCTCTGCATCAGGGTGGGATCGACAACATCACGGTGATCGTTGCCGATGTCGTCGAATCTGACGGCAGCGACGAGGTGATCGTGCTCGGTGCTGCATCGGCGCGACCCATCCAGGTTGACGGTGTGCCTCGCGTCGAGAGCGCCGAGCAGGAAGACCCGGAGGAGACACTCGTCACAAACCTGGCGGAGTTTGACCCCTCACTCGTCGATGATGAGGAGCGATATAGCCCTCAGGCACCGCATCGACGCCGCTTCTTCAAACCACTCATCGGCCTGCTTGTCCTGCTCATCGTCGCGGTCGTCGGATTAGGGGTGGCGTACGGCTGGACCCGAACCCAATACTTCGTCGGCGCGGATCAGGACAAGGTCGCGATCTTCCAAGGGCTGCCGGAAGGACTCCCAGGCTTGTCTCTATATCGGGTCTATGAGGTTCAGCAGCTGGCAGTGAGCGAGCTCCCGCCGTTCTATCAGGATCAGGTCAAAGCAAACATCGACGTCTCGAACCTGGACTCGGCTCGCGCCACAGTCGCGGAGCTGACCGAGGCAGCCAAGACATGTGCGAGTCCTCAGCCAGCGACTTCGTTGCAGCCCCGGCCGACACCAGGTTCGAAACCGAGCCCCACACCAAGCAAAAGCCCCGGCATGCCAAGCACAACGCCCTCGACGAACGCCAATGGACCGACGGGTCCGGCCTGTTGATCATGCAAGACGTGGCGCCTGTCAGCGTTGTCCCGCGCAAGCGTCGCGGCGTTGAACTGGCCCTGATCATCTTCGCGCTGGCGCTGGCTCTCGGCGCGTACGCCCTGGTCGACCTCAATGTCACTGGCGAGCTGTCGCCGACCTTTCCTTACGTGGTCGGCGCCTGCGTCTTGCTCGCTGCGTTGGCGCACCTGGCTGTCCGCTGGCGTCTGCCGTACGCCGACCCGGTGATCCTGCCGTGCGTGATCTTGCTCAATGGCCTCGGCTTGGTCATGATCCACCGTATTGACTTGATCAACGAACCACCGCTGAACGGCGCCCGGCAGCAGCTGATCTGGACCGCACTCGGCGTTCTGATCTTCATCCTGGTCGTCACCTGGCTGAATGATCACCGACCCCTGCAAGGGTTCACTTACACCATTGGTCTCGCCGGCATCGTGCTACTGCTGCTGCCGCTGGTGCCGGGTCTGGGCACAGAGAAGTTCGGCGCCCAGATCTGGATCCAGGTCGGTCCGTACAGCTTCCAACCCGCCGAGGCGGCCAAGGTGGTGCTCGCCATCGCCTTCGCGTCCTACCTGGTCGAGAAGCGCGATGTGCTCGCGCTCGCCGGCTACCGCGTGCTCGGCATCGACCTGCCACGGGCCCGAGACCTCGGCCCGATCCTAGTGATGTGGCTGATCAGCCTCGCAGTTTTGGTGTGGCAGCGCGATCTAGGAACCTCACTGCTGTTCTTCGGGCTCTTCGTGATGATGCTCTACGTCTCCACGGAGCGCGCCGGCTGGGCAGTGCTGGGGACGCTGCTCTTTGCGGCGGGCGCATACCTCGGCTACCTCAACTTCAGCCACGTGCAGCGTCGCGTCGGCGCCTGGCTGGATCCCTTCGCCGACTACGACGCCTACTACCAGGTGATCGCTGCGCAGTTCGGCATGGCCTGGGGCGGCCTGCTTGGTACTGGTTTGGGGCTCGGCCGGCCGGGCCTCACACCGTTGGCCCGCAGCGACTTCATTGCTGCCGCGATCGGCGAAGAGCTCGGTATGACCGGCCTGATGGCAGTCATCCTGATCTATGGCTTGATTGTTGCCCGAGGTCTGCGCATTGCACTGCAGTGCCGGGAGCCCTTTGGCAAGCTGCTGGCTACCGGCCTGTCCTTCGCGTTCGCGCTCCAGGTGTTCACCATCATCGGCGGCGTCACCCGGCTGCTCCCGTTGACCGGCCTCACCACCCCACTCATGTCGCAAGGCGGCTCCTCGTTGATCTGTAACTGGATCGTCGCCGGGCTGCTGCTGGTGATCTCCCACCAGGTACGCAAGCCTGCCGCGACGGTTGCCATGATCAATCCGGACGCGGAGCAAACCCAGCTCGTCAAGGCGGCCGCATGAACAAGCCCATCCGGCGGGTCGCCTTTGTCGCGATGATCATGTTCGCCCTACTGCTGGCAAACGGCACCTACATGATGATCTTTCGGCAATCCTCTCTTGCCGCTGAGCCGCAGAACCGGCGGGTGCGGGACGCTGAGTTCGCCCAGAACCGGGGGGCGATCTTGGCTGCCGGAAAGACCGAGATCGCCAAGACTGTGCCTTCGAAGGACCGCTTCAAGTACCAGCGTGTCTATCCTGACGGCGAGCTCTACGCACCCATCACGGGCTTCTACTCCTATGACCGTGCTAGCTCGGCGCTGGAGAGCACCTACAACTCTCAGTTGTCGGGCACCGACGACGCGCTCTTCGTACGCCGGCTGATCGACCTCGCCACCAACAAGACGCCCAAAGGTGCAAGCGTCCAGACCACGATCGTGCCCAAGATCCAGCAAGCTGCCGCGAGAGCGCTTGGCAACCAGAAAGGCGCAGTCGTTGCGCTGGATCCGAAGACAGGCGCCGTGCTCGCCATGGTGACCAGCCCAAGCTTCGATCCGAACGACAT
>DATHIJ010000180.1:0-5717 GCA_035489975.1 Propionibacteriaceae bacterium
CGACCCCGACAACCGCGACCAGATGCTGTTCACCCGACTGCTCACCGACGATGGTGGCCGACTCCTAGAGACCACCGAACTCGGCCGCTACGCCTCGGCGCGGTTAGCGCAAGCAATCAAGATACGAGCCGGAACCTGCCGCTTCCCCACCTGCACCGTACCCGCCGAACGCTGCGACCTTGATCACCACCAACCGGCCCCCCGCGGACCAACATCCGGCACCAACATGGACCCGTTCTGCCGAAGACACCACCGCGGCAAAACCTTCGCCTGGCACGCCTGCACCAGAGACGACCACGGCGTCGACTGGACCATGCCCGACGCCGAAACCTATCGATGCGTCGACGAACACCTGCCACTAGGACGAGCCGCCTAAACTCGCTTCGATTGCTCGGTCACTGTTGTTAGCCGACCTGTCGCGATATATCGTTGACGTATCGATGAGGTACGTCACGAAAGCAAAGGTGGTCAACATGGGTGGCGCATATGCGATGGGCGCGCCGTGGCTGCGGTTCGCAGCCCGCTGCAATCCGGAGTGGAGCAACGATCTCAATGACTGGCTCGCCAAGATGACCGGACATCGGGGTCATCGCAGTCAGCAGTCGTTCGGCCAGTGGGGGATGTTCGGCGGTACACCTTTTGGTCCACCTTGGTGGGCCGGAGCTCGTACCTGGCGTGGCCCGAAGGCGCGCCGCGGGGACGTGCGCGCGGCAATCCTCGCAGTCCTTTCAGAGCAGCCGATGAACGGATACCAGATCATCCAAGAGATCGCCAACCGTAGTGGCGGTGTTTGGAAGCCGAGCCCCGGCTCGATCTATCCGACATTGCAACAGCTCGAGGACGAGGGACTAGTGCGTGTGGAGGCTGACGGAGGCCGGCGCGCGTACACGTTGACCGACGAAGGTCGTAACTACGTCAATGAGCACGCCGACGAGGTAACGGCTCCCTGGCAAGCCATGACTGAATCCGGCGAAGACGACGACGGATTCAAGCCGTTGATTGGGCAGGTGGCAGCTGCCGTGTGGCAGATCGTCGCCACGGGAACGCCCGAACAACAGGCGAAAGGCCGTGACGCCCTGATGGAGTTCCGGCGCAAGCTTTACTCAATCCTTGCTGAAGACGACATCGCGCCGGACAATTAGTCATGACTCGATACATTCCGGGGAGGTTCGACCTTCCCCGGGGGAACGTGATGTGGGTGTGGCCCACGCCGTACGGTCAGATGGAGTCCAAGCCCGTCCAGAAAACTCCACTCAGAATCGGTGACTCCGAGCGAGACCGTGCTATCGCCGCCCTTGGTGATCATTTCGCCGCAGGTCGGCTCAATACAGAAGAATTCGAGGAGCGCGTAGACAAAGCTATAACGGCACGCTTCAACGACGATCTGGAACCGCTCTTTGTTGACCTGCCTCGGATGCCCGAGCCAGCCGTCGAGGCTAGGTCCAACCACGCGGAGGCTCATCTCGCCTGGTCACCGATGGTCTGGTTGGCGCCACTCCTGGTGGTCTGCGCGGTGGTTACCGCAGTCATCCTGAGCGCACCGTGGCTGGTGTGGATGTTCCTCTGGGTGTTCCTGATCACGAGGCTCTTCCGGCACCGCCGGGGCTACTTCGGACAACCACGCCGCTACCACTACTGACGCGGCAGGTACTTTCGCCGAGTGCGCGGTAGCCCCCCACTGTCGGGCAAAGCGGTGGGCGATTGGTGCGCGGTCGGTCCTTGTCACCGCGGACCGAGTTCGATCGGCTCGAGGCAGGGGTCCCATCGTGTTTGATTGGGCTGATGAAGGCGTACAGAGACGGGTGGAACTGGCAAATCGGCACAATCCGGGAGGTCAGCTGGGTTGCTAACGGGACGGCTGAGGACACGTCGATAACTGGAGCGATCCCACCGGTCTTCGAGGCATACGCAACCTTCTACGAGCCTGACGAAATCAGCACTGTCGAGCACGAGCGTGCTGTGGTGAACCAGCTAGTCGAATTCACTCCTGACCAACCATGGTGGTTGGGCTATCTCGATACTGGCGCTCACAGCGTTGTCTTCGATGACGTCCCAACGGTGACGCTCTATTCGAGCTGGCACTACGTGTTGATTGCGGCGGGACCCGAACAGGCCCTCACCTGGCGCACCGGGCACATGCGAGCGGCGTACGGCGTCCTGCCAGACCTGTTCTTTCCGGAAGATCGATCCTGGCTGGTCTCGGCTCTCTGGGACGACACCTGGACCTGTATAGGCGGACCACACACCCTTATCGAAGCCCTCCACCAAGACCCGCTGGTCCAGGCCCAGCGCGTCAGGCTGGGTGCTAACGCCAAACCCCCAGGGCGCGATCGCGATTACGAGACGCCGGGCGAAGTTAATCCCAGGATGCCTCTGTGGTACAGCGACACCTGATTCGCCGCGCTGCCGGGATCACCCGTTCCCTCATCGTTTACTACAGCCCCGTCTGGCGTCGCCGCCGGATGGAAGCGTTCTACCGACAGTTTCTTCACGAGGGTGATCTTGCTTTCGACATCGGCGCTCACGTAGGCAATCGAGTACGCGTTTTCCGCCGCATTGGTGCCGATGTCATCGCGGTCGAGCCGCAGCCGGACCTCATTGCTGTGCTGCGACTGCTCTACGGCCGCGACCCCGGCGTTTGTATCGAGGCCAGTGGAGTCGCAGCCGAGCCAGGTCACGGAAAGCTCCACCTCAGCACGCGTACCCCAACGGTCTCCACTTTTGCCGATTCCTGGAGGGTGGATGTGCAAACGGATCGACGGTTCCGGCGGATCCGGTGGGACACCGTTATCAGCGTGCCGCTGGTCAGTCTGGACGAACTCATCACCCGCCACGGCGAGCCTCAGTTCTGCAAGATCGATGTCGAAGGATTTGAGCACGAGGTCCTCAGCGGCCTTAGCCAGCCGCTTGCGGCGTTGTCGTTTGAATACATCCCCGTCGCCGCTTCGCGCGCTATCGCCTGCGTCGAGCGGACCAGCGCTCTCGGCGAGTACCGCTACAGACACTCGCGGGTGGAGACGCACCGCTGGGCGAGCTCTGGCTGGTTGGGACCGCAAGCGATGATCGAGCTCTTGGACAACCTGCCGACCGATGACCGCTCAGGGGATGTCTACGCCGTCCGCAGTGATCGGCTGAGCGCCGTAACGTGACCTTGATTGCAGCAGCGGGCTGGTTTAGCGAAACACGTTGAGCGTGCCAGGGCCGCTCAACTCGGAGCCGGGGACCCGGGGCATGTCGAGCGCATAGGTCACGACGTTGGCGAGGTCGGCGTTCCGGATCGGCTGCTTACCGCGATAGTTTGTGCGGCTCGCGCCAGGGCTGCGAAAACTGGGATTGAGGCCATAGAGGCTGCGCCCGGCAGGAACGCCTCGCCCCCATGCCATGAAGGGGATCCGATAGTTCGTCAACCTGTCGGCGGCATAGTGGGTCGCGCCTTTTCCCCCGTGGTCGGCGGTGAGGAGTACCAAAGTATCGCCGCGGAGCGCCGGCTGGGCCGCGACAATGTTGAGGATTCGGCCGAGCAGACGATCGGTCTGCTTTACGGCGTCCAGGTACTCCTTTCCCATAAATCCGTGTGCGTGTCCAGCACGGTCTGGAAGGGAGAGGTGCACAAAGGTGAACTCCCGCGGCGAGCGCCGCAGGTCGGCAGTGAGTTTGGTGACCAGCCGACTGTTGTTCAGATCGATAGTGAAGCGATCGATCTTGGCGCGCCCGTCGTTATGCCCAACGCGATCAGGGCCGCCATGAGCGTTCCAGGTGCGCTTGAAGAGGTTGAACTTGATCTTGGTGGCGAATAGGGCGGTGGAGCCCCCGTTGTCGTGAACCACGTCGAACACGCTGGCGACATAGTGTCCGGCCGCCTGATGGACGGTAGTGCCGTTGTCGACGTTGTCGGTGTATCCGTGCCCCCGCTGATCGCCGTCGACGCGCCGACCGGTGAACATCGCCGTGTGGTTGGGTAAGGTCCGCGTCTGCTCACGAACAGTGCGGGCGTTCAAGGTATAGGCGCCATCACGCATCAAACGGTGAAACGTTGGGGTGCGCGACCGACCGAGCTGTTTGATGGCACGTGGGTTGAGGCCGTCGATGGAGATCGCAATCACCCGGTCGACCGGATTGTCCGAGGGATCGTCGCTAGGGGCGGCAGGGACAACTGCTCTCTCGGCAGAAGGGGAGACCGGCGACACCGCGGGTGAGACAAGCAGGGGAACGGCCTCGTTCGCGGGCGGAGTGGCGCGACAACCTGCGGCGACGACACCAACCGTGATCAAGATGGCCGGCAACGACGTCCGTACGCGCCGAACAGTCATAGCTTGACCCTAGTGTCCTGCGCCAGTAATCCGCCACAGATGTGCGCCGTCCATGCGGCGCCTCGCGGCGTTCTCCTCGGTCGACATACGACCCGGTATCCCTCCCTCGTCGGCCTTGCGTGTCGACGCCGCGCGTCGCCTTGCGACGACAGGCATCCACCTGAACGACGCACATAAACACCGGATTCCCGGCGCAGGACACTAGTGGTGTCCCGCTTAGGTGGGAATGTGGCCCGCCCGCCCGTCGTCTGCGATCGCCTCGGCGTTAGCCGATTGCTCGCCTGGGCTGGGTCTGGACCGGGAATACCGATTTGAGCTCAGAGCGAGGAGGAAGATCGCAACGATCAGCGCGGCGCCGGTCGCAACACCAAATGCCACAACACCGGCCACCTTGTTGATCATGACCGCCACCAGGAAGCAGAACAACGCGAAGCCGTCGAGGCCGGGCAGGATTCCGCGTAGCAGCGCCAGGACTCCAGCATGACCAGCCTGCGCCACCGCAAAGGCGCAGACCACGCTCAACGCGATGGGGAAAGGTGCCAGAGTCCCTGCTAGCGCTGGCCCTAGAGAGGCTGCAAGCCCAGTTACCAGCAGGACGAGAAGTGCGGTCGCGGCCGCCCGGGCCGGCAAATCCCACCACGGCGTCGTCAGGAGGGGCGGAGACTGCCGACTCTGCCGGCGCAGTAGTGCACTCGCTCCGTGCAGTGCCAGCAAGGCAAGTGCCAGAGCGGCGCCTGCCGGTACATCGACCCGGGACAGCGCGAGGTCCGTCGCGAGCACCACAAGCCAGCTGGCCAGCAAGGTGACGGACCAGCCGTGACGTTTCGACAAGTATGCAAACACCACGGCGAAAAAGGCGAGCGACACAATGCCCAATGTTGCGGCGCTGGCCGCGTCCGCGGCGAACCGACTGCCGTGCTCCAAGTACAAGATCAACAAGATCGGGCCGGCAACAATTGGCAGCACGACCAGGATCCCGGCCACCCGAGGACCCCAACGTCGCCCGGCGAGTGACGAACCGACGACCAGCAAGGGTGCGAGCAGCAGCTTCAATGCCAGGACAGTCACTGGTGCTCAGTATCCCAGGAACTGCTACTCCGGAGCCGCGTCAGTCGTCCAGTGGTGGTTGGTCGGCCTCCAGCAGAGCGACGAGGTGTCGCATTGTCGTCAAGGTATTCCGCAGCTCGTCCGTGGCGAGCTGTGCTCCAATCCGGTTGCTGAACGGGTGCGCCACGAAACTGATCTGGCGAATCGCCCAGTATCCAGCCTCAGTGCAGGCGAGCAGTTTGGCGCGCCGGTGCGCGGGATTGGAGCGGTACTCAGCAAGATGGTTTCCCACGAGCAGGTCGGCAACACGTTGCACCCCTTGCCGGGTCATTCCCATACGCCGCCCGATCGCAGCCACGG
>DATHIJ010000181.1:0-3457 GCA_035489975.1 Propionibacteriaceae bacterium
GTGGCCCGTTTGATTCGGGGCGAACCAGAGGTTTTGGCAGCGGCGGTCTCCTCTGTGATCCGCGCATCGGCGTACCGCACCGCCGCGCCTGCTAGCCGCGCCAGCGCGGCCGCTGCTTCCCGGCGTGCATCTGCCACCGCCTCGTGCGCAGCAGCCGAATCGCCTCGATTGTCCCCCGGCATGAGTTCATCGTGACACCCACCACTGACAATTTTCGAACATATGAGCGAGGCGAGGACAATCTACCTCTCCAAAAGGTAGGAGCCGTCGAGCTGGCGACAGGTGAAGACCGCCCTCTACCAGCCGCGTTCGCGCCACTCCGCGAGGTGCGGCCGCTCGGTGCCCAGCGTGGTGTCGTCGCCGTGCCCCGGATGGACAACGGTGGCGTCGTCGAAGCGGTCGAAGATCTTGCTTTCAAGATCATTCATCAGCGAGGTGAAATCCTCGGGACTGTTGGTCTTGCCAGGGCCACCAGGAAACAAACTGTCCCCGGTGAACAGATGCGTCGTGCCGGCGCCCGCGTAGCAGAGTGTGATGGAACCTGGCGTATGCCCGACCAGGCCAATCACTTCGAGCCGTTCTGTGCCCAGTTCGACATGATCACCGTCCCAGACCCCAACCATGCCCGCAACGGCGGCGCCTGTGCTGATCGCTTCGAGATCAGGTTGGCCGCAGATCAGTCTGGCACCGGTGGCGGCGGCGATCGAAGGTAATGCCTGCCAGTGATCAGCGTGCCGATGCGTCGTCACGATTGTGTCCAGAGGCTGATCCGAGATGATCTTCAGAAGCCGATCATCGTCGTTGGCTGCGTCGATGAGCAGGCTGCTACCGCCGCGGTTGTGCAGGAGATAGGAGTTGTTGTCGACCGGGCCGACACTGATCTTGATGATGGTGACTGAGCCGGATAGTGGTACGACCAGCGGCGGCCCGCCTGGTGCCACGTGGTTGAAACCGAGCATCAGTAGGCCGGGAGCCGGAGCCCGCCCGCCCCGGCAAGAGCGGAGGCATCGGTACGGCCCACGAGCCAGCCGAGAAGCTGGGTACTGCCGCCGCTGACAGCAATCGGCTCACCGGAACTTCCGATCGTTGTCGTGAAGCCAGTGTCCGACGTCAGGTGGAGTCTGGGAAAGCCGTCACGCTCCTTCAACCGGAACGCGCACCACTCGAGCAGCCACTCCGCGGTTTGGGTATCGATGTCGGTGATCTCGTAGCCGATATCGAGGTCAACGTGATGGATCACAACCTCGAGGAGCCGCGCCAACGGCAGCAACCGTGCGGGCACCTGCAGCCCACCGCGCATCTCGACCACTGCATCCCAGGCATCTGCACTATCAAGCTCGTCGAACGCCGCGCTCAAATGCCCAGCGGAGGTATCCAGATCGATCTGGAGGTCCAGGCCGGATCGTGGAGATCCCGCCTCGATCTCGTTCACTCGATGCTCCGGCGATGGGTACATGTCCTGCCGCTCCCCGGTACGCGCCCACTGCACCAGCCGAACGAGCGCATCGGCATGACGTGCAATGTGGGTCGCCACATGGCCACGGGTCCAGTCCGGGAGCCTACTGGGAGCTCGCCACTGCTCGTCCGCGACCAAGATCGTGTCGCCCAGCAGACGCTGGGTCGCTGTTATGACTAGCCCGCGCAGCGTCTCCAGCTGCGTTGCGGCCGAAGATGCGGGGGCACTCATCCCCATACCGTAGTGCGCAACCCACCCATAGCTCGCGGGAGGTCTCGATGCATTGGATTTCACCTGTGCGCTGTCAGCGCTGGCACATACGATGTGCTCCGTGACCGACCGTCTCGTCATTCGGGGTGCGCGCGAGCACAACCTGCAGAACATCTCGCTCGATCTGCCGCGTGAAGCGCTGATCGTGTTCACCGGGCTGTCCGGATCAGGGAAGTCGAGTCTCGCCTTCGACACCATCTTCGCTGAGGGCCAGCGCCGCTACGTCGAGTCCCTCTCGGCGTATGCGCGGCAGTTTCTCGGTCAGATGGACAAGCCGGATGTGGACTTCATCGAAGGACTGTCGCCTGCGGTTTCGATTGACCAGAAGTCGACCAGTCGCAACCCACGTTCCACAGTCGGCACCATCACCGAGGTCTACGACTACCTCCGGCTGCTCTACGCCCGTGCCGGCCGGCCGCACTGCCCAATTTGCGGCGAGCCGATCAGCAGGCAGTCACCGCAGCAGATCGTCGATCGGCTCATGGTGTTGGACGAGGGGACCCGGTTCCAGGTGCTGGCCCCGGTAATCCGCGGCCGCAAGGGGGAGTACGTCGAGGTCTTTCGAGAGCTGGCATCGGAGGGCTTCAGCCGGGCTCGCGTCGACGGACAGGTCATCCAGCTCACCGATCCGCCCACCCTTGACAAGAAGTACAAGCACTCCATCGACGTCATCGTTGACCGGCTCGCCGTCAAGCCGTCGGTCAAACATCGGCTGACCGATTCGGTGGAGACTGCCCTAAAGCTGGCGCAGGGCATCGTCACAATCGACTTCGTGGACCTCGACCCCAAAGATCCACAGCGGGAGCGCAACTACTCCGAAAAGATGGCCTGTCCGAACAACCACGACATCGCGATCGACGAGTTGGAGCCCCGCCAGTTCTCGTTCAACGGTCCGTGGGGGGCATGTCCTACCTGCTCGGGCCTGGGAACGCGGATGGAAGTTGACCCGGAGCTGGTGGTCCCGGATCCGGAGAAGAGTCTGTCCGAGGGAGCAATTGCCCCGTGGTCATCAGCGCACGTAGCGGACTATTTCAGCCGGCTGATCGATTCCCTCGCCGAGGACGCTGGTTTCTCGACCACGGTTCCGTGGCGTCGGCTGCCGACCGCGGCCCAGAAGCTGTTGCTCGACGGAGTGCCTGGCCTGGTTCACGTCCGCTACCGGAACCGATACGGTCGCGAGCGCAGCTACAACGCCAAGTACGAGGGCGTTGTCTCCTACATCGAACGGCGACATGCCGAAGCCGAGAGCGACACCTCGCGTGAGCGGTTTGCGGGCTACATGCGGGAGGTGCCCTGCCGGGCCTGCAAAGGCGCTCGACTCAAACCCACCTCCCTGGCCGTGACCGTCGGCGGGCAGAACATCGCAGAGGTGTCAGCCATGCCGATCGACGCGGCGGCTGAATTCCTCACCCACCTCGAGCTCACCGACCGGGAGCATCAGATTGCCGAGCGGGTCCTCAAAGAGATCAACGAGCGCCTCCGGTTCTTACTCGACGTCGGTCTCGACTATCTCTCGCTGAGCCGTCCCACAGGCAGCCTGTCCGGCGGGGAGGCACAGCGAATCCGGCTCGCCACACAGATCGGTTCAGGACTTGTCGGGGTCCTCTATGTGCTCGATGAGCCCAGCATCGGGCTGCACCAGCGGGACAACCGGCGCTTGATCGAGACTCTGGTGCGCCTCAGGGATCTGGGCAACACCTTGATCGTTGTGGAACACGACGAGGAAACGAT
>DATHIJ010000182.1:0-3582 GCA_035489975.1 Propionibacteriaceae bacterium
CGCGGCGCCGACCTCGACCCGGGGCTGGCTCACTTCGCCTTCGACATGGGGAACCTCGGGTTCGCTAATGCCTGGGTCGCTATGGGCACCTTTGCCGCGTTCGGCGGCTGGGTAGTGCTCACCACACGGTTCTTCAGCAGGGGGTTGGGCTGGTTGATGGTGGCCAGTGGGGTCGGGTTGGCACTCAGCCGGTTTGTCTGGACGACGGACGTGTGGCTGGTGCCGTACGCACTCTTCTGGATCTGGGTCGTGATCGCATGCGTGCGACTCCTGAGGAAGCCAGCCTGACGCTCGTCGTCGCTCCCGGCAACGAGGCTGTGCCTAGCTCGCTCACGCTGTACATGGCATGCACGCCATGTACAGCGTCAAGGTCCCACGCAGCGTGGGTTACTGACAGGTCAGTCGATGAGTGAGCGGCCTCAGGGCCGGACCTACGACACATCCGAGCTCAACGTGCGCTGGCGCCAGGAGCGGATCCGCAGCAGTGCAACGCTGGCAAGTACCCCGAGAACAGTGGCTGCGCCACCCGCGATCAGCGCCCATCGTGGACCCGCACTCTCCGCGACCCAGCCCAGGATCGGCGAGCCGATAGCTGTGCCACCGAACAGCACCATGATGTAGAGCGCCATCACGCGGCCGCGCCGCAGCGGATCGACACCGAGCTGGATCGAGGCGTTGGCGGCAGTCAGGGTCAGCAGTGTGACAAGACCCAAGACGGGCAGCACTGCGGCGTACGCCGCGTAGGTGGGTGCCAGCCCAGAGGCCGCCACGACGAGTCCGAAGATCACGGCCATGCCGACAACGAAACGTGCAGACGGCCGGCTGCGGCGTCGAGCAGCAGTCAAGGCACCTGCCAGCGCCCCGACCGCCAGGAGTGTGACGAGGATGCCGTACGCCTCGGCGCTGCGGTGGAACTCTTGCTGCGCCATCAACACGCTGGTCATCTGGGAGTTCAAGCCGAAGGTGCCAACGAAGAACACCACGCACATCACGAGCACCATGCTCGGCTTGCTGCGGAGGTACGCAAGACCCTCGCGGATCTGGCGTTTTGCCCGTGGGGTAGGTGGAGTGGTACGGAGCAGGCGGCTATCCATCATCAGCAGAGCGCCGATAAAGGCCGCGTAGCTGAGCGCATTGGCCAAGATCGCCCAGCCCGATCCAATCGCACCGATCATCAGACCGGCGAGCGCCGGGCCGACGATCCGGGCAGCGTGAAAAGTGGCCGAGTTGAGCCCGATGGCGTTTGGCAGATGATCGGGACCAGCCACCTCGGATACGAAGCTCTGCCGCGCGGGGTTGTCAAACGCGGTGCCAAGACCGAACGCGAAGGCGATCACGTAGACATGCTCGGTCGTCGCGAGGCCAGTCACCGCCAGCACTCCGAGAGCGGCCGCGCAGAGCGCCAGCCACGACTGGGTGATCTTGAGAATCTGCTGCTTATTGAAGCGGTCGGCTATGAGGCCGCCGTAAGGAGAGAGCAGCAGCATCGGCAAGAACTGCAGGCCGGTTGTGATGCCGACCGCGAGTGCCGAGCCGCCGGAAAGCTCCAGCACCAGCCAGTCCTGCGCGATGCGCTGCATCCAGGTACCGATGTTGGAGACGAAAGATCCCGCCAGGTACTTGCGATAGTTCGGTTCGACGAGCGCGCTGAACATGCCGCCTCGTGGCTGCCGCATCGGCGGAGGCGCCTCGGCAGCAAGGTCAGCTTGAGTCGCGTCGGCTGGCTGGGTGTTAATGCTCACCCTTGGTCCACCTTCTCCAGGACGGCGACGGCGCGGCGCAATACTTCCCGCTCAGCCGGATCTAGACCGGCGATCCGGACAGCCAGCCACTGGTCGCGCCGCCGACGGTTGGCGAGCAGCACCTGACGGCCGGACTCGGTGAGGGACACCAGGCATTGCCGGTGGTCGCGGGGATCTAGACGGCGCGTCACAAAGCCACGCGCCTCCAGGCTGTTGACGATGCGAGTCATTGATGGCGGCCGTACCCTCTCCTGCGCGGCCAACTCACCCATCAGCTGGTCACCGGAGTTGAGCAGTACAGCCATCGCTGAAAGCTGGTTGGGGTTGAGACCTAGTGATTCGTCCTGCATCTGTCGTAGTCGACGAGCAAGTCGCATAACCGCTGGCCGCAGTGCATTCGCCAGCCCGTTCGCGCTTCGAAGATCTCTACCAGTACCGCCCACTCATCCCAGCTTATATTTAGCAATGCTAAATAACAAATGTTATGCAGCAGTGGACATGCCTCGGCGGCGTGAGAGCACGATCACAGTCGCGATCAGCACCGCGCCCGCAGCCACCAGGCCGATGGCGGCACCTACGGCGTTGTCAGGGATCCGGTAAAGCGAGACCGGCCAGATGGTGAGCAAGATCGCGCAGCCGATCACCGCGTAGGCGTACTGGCGCGTCAGCACGAACGCGGTCAGCAGCGCCGCGGAGACGATTGTCGCCACCGCCAGCGAGAGCCATTCGCCGTGCGGGGCGTCAGTCTGCAAGACGATACTTGCTGCCCAGCCGCTGAAACCGGCCAGCGACCAGGCGAGGGATCGGCTGAGCATCAGTCCGCTGCCTGCGAGAGCCAGCGCCACCAGCAAGAATCCGACCGCTAGGTGCACCGGTACTGCCTCGCTCGTCGGGTCGGTTTCCGCCGTGTCGATGACGTTGAACACAACAGCGCACACTAGCAACATGGCCCCGGACCAGCCCGAAACCAGGAACGCACCAGAGCGAAGCAGCACCGCACCAATTGCTGAGGTCAGCACCACGACCATGGTCGACACCACGAACTTCTGATCTTCGAGGACCACCAGGTACGCGAATCCCGCGGCGTAGCAGGCCAGGGCGAGCAAGATCCTGCCGAGCTCCGGTCGAACCCGGCCCTTGACCAGCAGCGCACCCCCAACAGCCGGAACTATCACGGATGCGACCGCAACCAGCTTGCGTCCGGTGCTGCCGAGGTCATCCCAGAAGAAGGTCCCGAGCATGATCACCGCACCCAGTACCAGAGCGCCTCCGACGTACCCGAGGACCTCCAACACAGTGGCGCCCTTGGGTGTAGATCCGGGTGTCGGCTCGGCCGCCAACGACTGCCCATCCAGCCGGTCGGCACGGGCCGCACTGACCAGCTCATCGGCTTGGGACGCCGAGAGAACCTGCTGCTCTACCAGGCGCGCCAACTCGGCTTCCAGTCTGCTCATCACCACATCCTGGCTCGAAAACGAGACCCGAGGGATGCCTGCCGGATCATCGATCACTTCATCTTCCGATCGCAGCCGGCTGGTGTACGCGGCCGACGACGACGAGGTCGGAGCTGTGGGCCGGTGAGCGGTCGACGCCGGGCGGTGGCGGCGTGAACCCTGGTACTGCCACCAGACCGACGGTGTAGTCGCTCACCGAGACCGCTGGCGCGGCGGGCTCTGCCAGCCGCAATGACACCCTGACACCGCTTGGCGGCGGGTCGTAGAAGCGCAGCTCGTACGGCCACTGCGCAGTGGATTCCGCTGTCTCAGCCGGGACGGACGTGACCTGCGCGTGGCCGTCGATCGTGATGTCGACCTGCTGCACCGCTCGGTCGGTGTGCAGA
>DATHIJ010000183.1:0-6166 GCA_035489975.1 Propionibacteriaceae bacterium
GTCCGTTGGAGAAACTCTTTTCGGCGTGGATTGCTTTCAACAACGGCCAAACTGCGTGCCAGGTGAGCGGCGTAATTCATTCCTGTCAGTTGCGAAGTCAGCATCTTGAACTCCAGGTCTACGCCTGTGCTGCGTATCATCTGTTTGGTCGTCTCCTTGTCGATGGATTCGCGCGTAGCTTGTTCGATTCTCGGCAGATGCGTGACTTGTAAATTCAGCGGCGGATTTATTCTGGCCAATGTTTCCAGTTCTTGGGCCGTGACCTTGGATGTTTCAGAGATTCTTTCGAGCAGCGATTTTAGTTCCGGCGACATTGTTTTGATGATCGACAGCTGACTGGATTGCTTCTCTTTGGAGACGAGATCGTACAGAAGCGCATAGCCCTCGCTGAGGTCCTCTTTCGCGCGCGGTTCAAGGATGGCGCAACCCGACAAGATCCAAATCGCAGCAAGAGTAATCGAGAACCGAGAAGTATGTCTCATCGATCCCCACGCATCCCCGACGTGCTCATGGCGGCGCCTATCGTAGCTGAAAGGCCGGGAGTGGGCCACATCTCTCAATGAACTCTAGGGACGACTCGGCTGGCGCACCGGCTTGGTCGAGTTGTAGACCTTCGGCGCGGGTTCATGGAGTCCTGTCCACCCAGGCACCGCCTTGTCATCGCTCGGGTCCATCCCCTTGAGCCGGTCGAGGATCGCCACGAGTTCTACGCGGCAGCATCCGAGAGGTCGCCCACCAACACGCAGCAAGAACACGCGGACGCCAATTTCTGAGACTCCGGGGCGGCTGACGGCCGAAACGCCAGGGCCAGCGTATTGGATCTTTGACGCATCGACCCGTGAGTCCTGGGAGTCCTCAGAGACCAAGGTCCAATAGGCGGGCGGCGTCACGTCGTCTAGAGTCAAGCGCGAAGAAGCGTCGGCTTGGCAGGAGGACTAGTTCACCTTCTGCTGATCGTCGCGGTCATTTCTTTGATCGTCCACTTCGTGCGGGGTCGAGCGGTCGGGACGTAAAACATGAAGTCACCGCTCCTATCATGGCTGCTCTCGCGGGGATAGGCGTCGCCGGTGCAGGAGGCGGCATGACCGAGCTGAACGTGACGACGAACACGAGGGATACGACGCCAATGGGCATGTTGCGCGGATGGGTCGGGCGCGGCATAGGCAGAACAGCGTTAGTGGCCGTGGCCAGCTTGGTCGCCCTGGGTCCATGCCATGCGGGGGCTGAAGGGACGACAGCGGCGGGCACATTGTTGGTCATTTTGGGACTGGGCCGGGTCGGGGCCGAGACGCAGCCGCTGAAGGTCAATCTCAACATGGCAACCCAAGCGGAATTGGAGAAGCTTGGGATAGTATGGGCGAATGTGAAGTCAGGAGTGTTCCACCGCGAAGGCGAGCACTGGTACGGCAAGACCGAGCAGGGGAAGTTTATGACGGAAGCCGAGGCGCGGAAGGCCGGATACCGTCCCGCCAAGGAAGGGGCCGCGGGGCAGAAGAGCGCGACACGAGCGCCAGGGTAGGCGGTCATGCTGGTCGAACAGGAGGGGAGCATGAGGGTCATGCGGCGGTTGGCGCTGACGGTGGTCATCACGCTGAGTCTTGGGGGGTACGCGTGGGCTAGTTCGCCGACCGAGCAGCTGCGCGAGTACACCGACCAAGTGATGAAGGCCTTGGAGAACCCGACGCTGACGGCCTCGGCGCGTCTGGAGGCGGTGCGGGCGCTCGCCGGCCAAGCGTTCGACGTGACGGAAACCGCCAAGCGAGCCCTCGGGCTCCACTGGCAGCAGCGCACGTCGGCGGAGCGGGGGGAGTTTGTGCGGTTGTTTCGGGATCTCCTCGAGCGGGGGTACCTATCCCGGATCGGCGAGTACGGCGGCGAGCAGATCAAGTACGTGAGTGAGAAAATCGACGGCGAACATGCGATCGTGCGGGCGCTGATCGTGACCAAGAAGGGGACGCAGGTACCAGTCGAGTCGCGCCTGCTGCAGAAGGCGGATCGTTGGCTCATCTACGACGTCCTGGTCGAGAACGTCAGCCTCATCGCGAGCTATCGGTCCCAGTTCGACCGAGTCATCCGAACGACCTCGTACGAGGAACTGGTTCGACGGCTCAAGGGCCCCGGCACCTCCTGAGCAGAGCCGCCGGAGCGCGCCTCCAGATCGGGCCTAGGCTGTTCTCTTCACTGGCGCATGGCCCTCCGGGAGGCGTTGAGTCGGCTGAGCGGCACCTGGTACCGAGAACGATGGCCCGCGCGCTAGGCCCATGTCGCGGGTGATCGTGGCCGTGAGCATGAGGTTGGGGCGACCTCGGTGCTCCCCCCGTGACCTTGCTGGCCTCTAGCCTCTCCGCCTGGGCAGCCTCGACGAGCAGGGTTTCCTGGCCTCGATCGGTCGGGAATCGGAGTGCACCCTAAGGTCCACTAGGCCAAGGTCCACTAGGCCGTCGGGCTCACGAGCACTAGAGTCACAGTGCGATGAGACCTTCCCCGGTCCGAGCGCCCGTGGCAATCTGGCGACCCGCTGTCCGTCGCCTGCCCGCGCTCGTGGTTCTCGTGCTTGCCCTCACCTTTGGCAGTGTTGCGGTTGTATACGGCGCCCAGCGGGGCGACGGCACGGGGTCGACCGCCGGGTCACTCAGGCCACTCGACCTCGTGAAGTCCTCGGTCTCGCGCGTGCTCGCGATCGCCCAGTCACCGCCGGCGGGTATCACTGGCAGCGAGGACCGCCGCACCGGGATCGGCCGCGTCGCTCACGACCTCTTCGCCTTCAACGAAATGGCCCGCCGGGTAATGGGGCAACATTCGAAAGACTGCCTGCCGCAGGAGCAGGCCGAGTTCGTTCGGCTGTTCGCGGACGTCTTTACCCAGGCCTACGTGACGACCGTCGAACGGTACTCCGGTGAGAATGTGGCATTCCTGGGTGAGGAGGTCACCGGAGCTTTCGCCCAAGTGCGTTCCCTCGTCAATACAACCCACGGGTCCAGGATTTCGATCGAGTATCAGTTACTCGAACGCGGCTCGCGGTGGGCCGTCTATGACATCGTGTTGGACGGCACAAGTCTCGTGTCGACATATCGGAGTCAGTTCTCGTCCAGCATTCGGACATCCTCGTTCGCCCAGCTTATGGAAAGGATGCGGACGGAACGGCTGAGGCGGCCCGCCCGTGCGGCGAGCACGAGTTTCAGGGCCAACGAGCTGGAGCCGTCTCGGGGGCGTTTGGAGGGCCTCCTCCTCGGCGCAACATCATCCGCACGAGGGCGATGAGCTCAGTGAATGACGATCCCATGTTTTGAGTCCCGATTCCGAGTAGCTTGAGAAAGTGAGGGGTTCCGATGATCACGGTCTTTCACCGTTTCCAGGCATTGAAGATCGCTTTGTTGGCGGCGGGAGTCGTTGCCTCCTGTGGCCCGTTGCCCTCGTCGCAACAGCCGGTGCAATCGAGCAATCCGAGCGTTACCTATAAGTATCGGACCGACCAGGAACTGCTTCAAGCTAACCAGAACGCGACGACGTTTTGCAGTCAGTATCAAACCGCCCCGCGAACTGCGACCCTCATGAACAACGCGGACGGCAGCAAAACCGCGGTCTTCGAATGCGTGCGGACCGCTCTGCCCGCGCCGGCGCCGGTCAATCCCAACCTGAACTATACCTATCGGACCGACCAGGAGCTGGTGCAGGCGTCGCAGACCGCGAGCGCCTACTGCCTAAAGTACGGCTCGCAGCCGATGACGTCTAGCCTGGTGACCAACTCGGACGGAACCAAGACCGTGACGTTCCAATGTGGTTCACGTTGAGTTAGGGCTCGTGTAGACGAGCAGGACGCCGCCGTCAGGTCGGGCTTGAGATTAGGTAGCTTGACGTGCCGATGATCGTTACGACGTTCGGCCCGGGCTGGCGATCGCAAGACGAAGCTCTTCTATGGAGAATGGCTTCCGTAGAACCGGCGCACCCACGTCCGTTAGGAATGGGGCATACTCTTGGAGTTCTGCGTGGACGGTCATGAATATAATCCGTAAGCCAGCTCCAGGATATCTACGCTGGATCTCTCGATAGAAGGCCGGGCCGTCATCGCAGGCATGCGAAGGTCGCACAGGATAACGTCATAGGAGTATCGGGGTAAGCGCTCAATCGCCTCTTGGCCGTTCGCGGCTTGGTCAGCTATATAGCCGATCCGCTTCACCATGCCCACGATGAACTCGCGGAGCACCGAATCATCTTCGACCACGAGGACGCGTGGCTCGTTGTGGCAGCGCACATGGGTATCGCCGGCTGGAGTGCGGTAGCGTGCCTCGTTTTCTGTAATGGGCTTACCGCATGCGCGGCAGATGGATACGTCGTCGGAGGGCATGCGTTAAGCCTCGGTTTGAGTCCTGAAGCCCAGCATGTGATCGAATGACCGAGTCTCCATGATGAGGAAGAAATGTTCCATCGTACGCTTGAGATCTGTCGGCATAGTCACTTGTCCCTTCCGCCGACCTCTATGGCCTCCGGTCGACTATAGCGTGTCTCGGCTACCCCTTGTGGCTGCTGGCCCACCGGTTGCCGTTCGGCTACGATAGCGCGGCCATGCTCTCCCGTGCCCAGGAAGCCCGGGTCCGAGCGATCCTCTGGAGCAGCCCGGCCGGGACCGTCCAGACCTACTGCCTAGAGCATCTGGCGACCGCTGCGAAGATCCCGCCCGGGCACATGTCAGATCTCGCGGTCTTCGCCCGGACCCTGCATGAGAGGGGAGACTGCCAGAGACGCTTCGGAGGCTTCTGTGATGCCGACCGGCATGAGACCAAACAGACCCTCGTCTGGGGACCACCGACACGACCGGTGGCGCAGGGCCTGACCTGATGATGGAGCGGCGGACCTTCCTCACGATGGCCGCTGGCGGCCTTCTCGCCGCGCCGCTCGCCGCCGAAGCGCAGCCGGAGGGGAAGGTCTGGCGGATCGGTATGCTCTGGTTCGGCAGCTCCATTGAGGAGCTCCCGGTGCGGGTGAGGTTTGACGCCTTCCAACAGGGGGTTGCGAGAGCAGGGCTATATGGAGGGACGCAACGTCGCTTTTGAGCACCGCTATGCGAGGGGAAAGTATGAGCGGTTGCCCGATCTCGCCGCCGAGCTGGTCCGTCTGAAGGTCGACGTCATCGTAACGCCGGGGAACCCGCCAGCGACGCTGGCCGCCAAGCAGGCGACGAGCACGATCCCCGTCGTCTTTATGTCAGCCGCCGACCCGGTCGCCTCGGGGTTCGTCGCCAGCCTGGCGCGGCCGGGGGGGAACATCACGGGAGGAACCTCCCTGGTCGGCCCGGGGCTCGTCGGCAAACGGCTGGAGCTGCTCCAGGAGGCCGTCCCGAAGCTCTCCCGGGTCGCCGTGCTCAGCAATCCGACCACTCCAGACGCCCGCGTATTTATCGGAGAGGCCGAGGTCGCTGCCCGGTCGTTGAAGGTGCAGCTCCACATCATGGAGGCGCGAGGCCCCGCCGAGTTCGGGGGGGCCTTTACGGCCATGATCAAAGAGCGCGCCAGCGCGATCTTGGTGCAACAGGACGCGATATACCTTTTCAACGGGAGACAGCTCGCAGAACTTGCCGCAAAGAACCGCCTTCCCGCGATGTACGGGCTACGGGAGCACGTAGAGGCGGGTGGCCTCATGGCCTACGCCGCTAGCCTGGCCGAGTTGTCCAGACGGGCGAGCACCTATGTGGGCAAGATTCTCCAAGGCGCCAAGCCGGGCGATCTCCCCGTCGAGCAGGCCACGAAGTTCGACCTGGTGATCAATCTCAAGACGGTGAAGGCCCTCGGCCTGAGGATCCCGCACTCGCTGCTGAGCAGGGCGGATCAGGTGATCGAGTGATGAACCGCCGAGCATTCCTCGGCACCTTGGTTGGCTTCCTCGCCGCGCCGCGCGCCGCCGCCGCCCAGGAGTATAAGGCGGGGAAGATTCACCGGATCGGGGTGCTGGACACGTCGCCGGATTGGGCTACGATAACCCTCGCTCATGCTCTCCCGCGCCCAGGAGGCCCGGGTCCGAGACGCCGGCCATCGCAGCGAATGCACGGTCACTCCGAGTATAGGTGCGTAGGGAGGGCTCGATGACAGATGTATCAGGGCGCGTCGTGGATGCTGACGGGCACGTGCTCGAACCGGCCGACACGTGGGTGAAGTACCTCGACCCGTCATAC
>DATHIJ010000184.1:0-2812 GCA_035489975.1 Propionibacteriaceae bacterium
GCGTGGAGGTCTCAGCGGCTCGGGCCGAACGCGGGAGGCGGCGCCCAGCGTGGGACGGGACGCTGCTGGACATAATCCCTAGCCAAATGCTGATTGGCGGACGAGTCGGTCGATAAGCCGGATATCGGCTGCGGTCGGTTCGTGACTAGGGGAGATACCCACTAAACCCACTCTGACTAGGACTCTCACCTGTCATCACTGACGGTTGTTACCCGTCTCTTATCAATGTCCTGCGGACTTTTTGCGGACTAACCGCGGACCAAACCAAGATCAACACCAACTACCACACAAGTGGCCCGCCAGGAGCGGCAACTCCTAACGGGCCTGAGGATCCATCATCTTAGGAGCGCTCGGGTTTCGCGCCGGGGATGAGGGTGAGGCTGCCGGGGAGGACTCTGACGTTGCCGACGGCGCACAGCATGGCGTGGCGTTTCATGGGGCGGTGGTCGTCGAGCCGGACAGTCATCTGCACCGGGAGCCGCCCGAGTGCCTTACCGGCGGCAACCAAATAGGCGGCGGAGCCGACCTTGTCCTTCAGCTGGGGGTCGGTCTCATCCATCATCATGGCGTCCACGCCGATGCCGGCCAGCACCGCGAAATGCTCCGGAGCCTGGTCGACAACAGTGACCTTGATCAGGTCGATGATGCGGGTGTACCCGCCGAACGCGACCTCGATGGCCGACCTCTCATCCATCGGCAGGGCGAGATTGCGGGCCAGCAGATTCGCAGTACCAGCCGGAACCAGTTCCATCGGAATACCAGTACCGGCCGGAACCAGTTCCATCGGAATACCAGTACCGGCCGGAACCAGTTCCATCGGAATACCCGTGCCGGCTAATCCATCAGCGACGACCCGGACTGTCCCATCACCGCCCGCGCCGACCACCAGGTCGACGTGTTCGGAGACCGCCTGTCAGGTCATCGCCCGACACGGGTCGTCGGCTGAGGTTTCCAGCCGCAGTGTGTCCACCCAGCCGTCCCGCTGAACGACCTTCTCGACCAGGTCGCGGAACTGCTCACCGATCTCGCCACGCGTTGGGTCCCTCCGGCCTGAGTTGACGGATGCGATCCTGACGGAGCACTCGGGCCGGTGGTGTGACGGTCACGCACATGGTCCACCGACCAACGACCACGCTGTCCTCGTTGGGGTCGCGTCTGAGTCCATCGTGCCTGATGACCCCGATGCTGCGGTGGCGGCACCATTGGCCCCTCGGGCGAGCGCGGCCACTTCGTTTCCCTTAAATGGCGGGCAGAAACCGGCCGGCGGCGAAGCCGGGGATCATGGCTTCTTCAGCAATACGATCGACGGCACCGACCTCTGCTGGACGCTGTCCTGGCAGGGCATCGCAGACCCGCTCGCCGGCCACGTCCACCTCGCCCCGCGCCGGGTTGCAGGACCGATCGTCATCGACCTCAACACCAATGGTGTTCCGGGCCCGGACGCATCCGGCTGCCAGGTGATCAGCCCGGAGTTGGCTGCTGACATCACCTCCGACCCCGGGGCCTATTACGTCAACCTGCAGGACGCTGGCTGCCAGGCCGGCGCCATCCGGGGTCAGCTCAAGTAGCCGACTTGGGCTTCAGCTCGCTGCGGGAGTTGATCGTGCTGCGTAGCGACGTGACGGCTACACGAATGCGTTCCAGATCGGTGGGGCGTGGTATCGACCGTTCGGCGTCTGCGAGGGCTGTGGCGGCGGCTTGATCCAAAACGGCCAGGCGGTGTGAACCGGTGGGCAGCACCTCGACGCAGTTTTGGAAGAGGCGCAGCAACGCCAACATCACGATGACATCACTCGAGCCGTAGCGTCCGAAAGCCGCAGTGATGAAGCGAACATAATCGTCGAAGGTGCCTCCGGGCACGACGACGCGTCCCTTGCCTGCCGGGCCGGTGAGAACCTTGGTGCCGAGCGGCCGAACGGCGAGGTCGCAGTAGATGACGGAGAGATGATCGAGGGCCTGCACCGCGGTGTAGGGATCGTTGACCGCTGGGGAGAGGGCCTTGCAGGCAATGTCGGTCTGCTGCCGGATGCCGAACCCAATGTCTTGTTCGACGGTGCGCTCGAAGCCAATTCGGACGTCGGAGAGGACTGCGGCCTCAAAGGACTCGGCGTTCGGCCTCGGCTCGTCCGGTGATCGCGTCCAGACCCAGCCGAGGACTGTTCCCGCGACCATGTGTTGCCCGACCCGGTGGCGAAGACCGATGGTGACCCGGTGTTCGGCGGCCAGCGGGAGCAGTAACTGCGGGTGGACGGTCTGGATGTAGCCGGAGTTCTTGCCAAGCAGCGGCACGGCCCATTCGGGGACCTCGGGGGGGACCTCCTCGATGGGCACCCCCTCCTCCTGGATGATCGTGCGGCGGGTGTTGCGCTCGATCAGGCGGTTGATCGCGTCGATCTGGATGGAATGCGCCAAGTGGTCGGCAAAGTAGACCACCATGCCCAGGCTGACAAAAAGCAGGAGGATCGACCCGCTGATGGCGAGCCGGGGGAAGTCCTCTGTTCGCTCACCGGCCTCAAGGCCGACGGTAAACAGGCCGGCCGCGCTATAGACGAAGGTCGTGATGAACGCGCTCAGCACCACTTGGGTCCCACGATCACGTAGGAAGTTGCGCAGCAGCCGAGGCGAGAACTGGGTCGAGGAGAGCTGGAGCGCGACCACAGTCAGACCGAGTACGAGAGCGAGGACCGTTACAACGGTGCTGCTGACGGTGATGAGGAGTGCGCGGGCATCGTCGGCGGTTCCCTGGAAGGCCAGGCGATCCAGCGGCGAACTAGGGGCTACGGTGACCTGGGACATCGCAAAGCCCACTGCG
>DATHIJ010000185.1:0-6927 GCA_035489975.1 Propionibacteriaceae bacterium
GCTGCAGTCGAACCACCTCGGCGACCTTCTCATGCGGCAATACGTTGGCGATCACATCGTCGATGCCCACCTCAGCCGCCACTGCCCGAGCTGCGGCTTCATGATCACCGGTCAGTAGCATCGGATGCAGGTCCAGCCACCGCAGGTCGTGTACGGCCTCGGCGGAGGTCGGCTTGACCCCATCGGCGACCGCAATCACCCCGCGTGCCTCGCCACCCCAGCCGACCATGACGGCGGTGCGACCCTGCGTTTGTTCCGCGGCGTACGCCTCCTGCAGGTCTCGCGGTACCTGCAGCCCCTCCTCCTGCAGCAGCTCCACGCGCCCCACAACCACCGCGCCGTCCTGAGCTTGTCGGAGGGACTTGTCCGCGTCGGTGGTCGCTCCAGCAGCCACTGACGCTGACAACTCGGCGAGTACGCCGAGGCCGGGACGGTTGTGAAGTTTGCTGACCGGATTCAGGGAGCCGTGGGTGCGCGCGTGGTCGGCGATGGCTCTGGCGATCGGATGTTCTGAGCCGGACTCGGCTGAGCCGGCTGCGTTGATGACGTCCGCTGTCGTGGCCCCTGCGCCAGCGGTGACGGCAGCGACGGCCATCCGGCCCTCGGTGAGCGTTCCGGTCTTATCCAACACGATGGTGTCGATATGCCGGGCGGACTCCAGTACCTCGGGACCCCTGATCACGATGCCGAGCTGGGCGCCTCGGCCGGTGCCGACCAGCAAGGCGGTCGGTGTGGCCAGCCCCAGCGCGCACGGGCAGGCGATGATCAACACCGCTACCGCCGACGTGAACGCGAATGACACGCCTGACCCCTGGCCGAGCCAGAAACCGAGGGTGGCGACCGCAAGCGCGATGACGATGGGCACGAACACAGCAGAGACTCGGTCCGCCAGCCGCTGCACCGCCGCCTTGCCGCTCTGCGCGGCCTCGACCATCCGTGCGACCTGTGCGAGCTGCGTGTCCGCGCCCACGCGCGTCGCCTCGACCACGAGCCTGCCATGGGTGTTGACCGTGGCTCCGACCACGGCATCGCCCGGTCCGACTTCTACTGGCACGGACTCGCCGGTCACCGTGGAGGCATCCAAAGCGCTATGTCCGGAGATGATCACGCCATCGGTTGCCACCCGTTCGCCGGGTCGAACCACGAACCTGTCGGCAACGTGCAGCTGGGTGGCCTCAACGACCGTCTCCCCACTCATCGTGAGGAGCGTGACCTCCGAGGGCGCCAGCTCGAGCAGAGCCCGCACCGCGGCGCCGGATCGGCGCTTGGCTCCTGCCTCCAGGTACCGCCCGAGCAGGATGAACAACGTGATTCCCACGGCGGACTCCAGATAGAGGTTCGCCGTAGGGGCGTGCCTGGCCAGTCGCAGCTCAAAGGGATGCGTGAAGCCGATCTCACCTGCCGCCCCGAAAAGTAGCGCGTACGCCGACCAGCCGAAGGCCGCGAGCGTACCGATGGAGATCAACGTGTCCATGGTCGCGCTGCCGTGCCGCAGATTCAGCAAGGTGGCCCGGTGGAACGGCCAGGCACCCCAGGTGACTACCACGGCCGCAAGCGCGAACGACACCCATTGCCACCAGGGAAATTGCCACGCCGGAACCATGGCGATCATGATCACCGGCAGGCTCAGTACGGCACAGATGATCAGCCGGCGACGCAGTTGGCGCAGTTCCTGGTCAGGGTCCCGCGGGCTCTCTGCGGGCAGGGTGGCGTGGTAGCCGGTCTGTTCGATGCTCTGGATCAAGGTCTGCGCCGTGGTCGTTTTGGCGGCATGAACCGTGGCCTTCTCCGTCGCATAGTTGACGGTCGCGTTGACACCCTCGAGCCGGTTGAGCTTCTTCTCAATACGGGTGGCGCATGACGCGCAGGTCATGCCTTGAACGTCGAGCTCGATCGTCTGGACTGGGACTGCCTGCGTCATCGGGTCACCTGCACAGTGAAGGGGGCGAGATAGAGCTCGTCGCCCCGGTAGAACTCGACAAACAGCCGATAGGTGCTCCGATCTGACACGGCACCGAGGAAGTCCATCCGTGGCCCAGTGCCCGTTGAGTTCGAATGCATGTGCAGATAGCCGAGATCGGCCGGCCGGATCAGCACGCTATGGCCCATCTCGCGATGCGTCGGCTGCAGATCAGTCACCGGCTGACCGTGATCGGTCACGGTGATCGCGGTGCTGCTGTCGGCGCTCGTGCTGAGGTCGCCGGTGCGCGTAACGGTCAGGTCGTTGATCTGGACCTGATCAGCAGCGGGCGGGAGCGGCTCGGGGCGATACGTGCCGCTGGTCGTGAAGTCGGTGGCCAGGGCGATCTCCCGACCAAGCGCCTTCGACTCGAAATGGATGATCACGTGCCATGGGCCTGGCGTGAGGTTGAGAATTCCCCACCACGACGTGCCCTCACCCTGCTGCGGGGTGACGTGCTGGTACCCAGTGAGGTCACGCCGGAACGCGATCAAATCCATATGCTCGCCGGCGTCCTCATCGAGCTCGGAGACCACTTGACCACCAGGCGCGGTGACTGCAAGCTCCACAAACATGTCTTTCCCCGGCTTCTGCGTGGGCTCCACGACACGTACGGCGTAGCCCTCCACACTGCTCGGCGGTGCCACCATTTCGGAATTGTGCGCCGGCGCCGGCGCCAGCAGCGCCTGGGACTGGGTGCCCGTGAAATAGGACACGCCGAAGACAACCGCCAGCAGCGCCAGGAAGGCGACCAGTTTTGCGAGGGGATTCATGATCAGGCAGTGATCGACAGGAGGCGTGTCGGGCTACGCCGTCGCGACGCTGTAGCCCGCCTCGTCCACCGCAGCCTCGATGTTGTCGAACGGGATCTCGGCGTCGCTGATCACGACCAGTTGGCCGCTGTCGAGATCGACTTTGACATCGGTTACTCCGTTGACTGCAGAGACTTCCTCGGTCACTGAACCCGCGCAGTGCTGGCAGTGCATGCCGGAGACAACGTACTCGCGAGTGATAGACATGGCGTTTTTCCTTCACTAGGTACAGAAAAGGGCTGACTATGAACGAACCAAACGTGCTATGGCGCTCGAGGCTTCTTCGATCTTGGTGTCGGCCTCGGGCCCTCCTTCGGCCGCGGCGCGTACCACACAGTGACTCAGGTGTTCTCCGAGGAGGCCGAGTGCGACGGACTGCAGCGCGCGCGTCATCGCGGAGACCTGTGTCAGGATATCGATGCAGTACTGCTCCTCTTCGATCATTTTCTGCAGGCCACGTGCCTGCCCCTCGATGCGGCGCAATCGTCTAAGGTAGTCGTCCTTGTTGGCAATGTAGCCGTGATGGCTGGCGTGATCAGTCATCGAACCCTTTCCTTGATCTCTCAGGTACCCCCTAAGGGTATATTGAGCGTCAAATCGATCATGTCCGGATGCCATGTGCTGATGTGCGATCAAAGTCGCCAGATTGTTGCAATCTGTTTTCAACAGGTTGCGGATGAACCTGTGGGTAATACGTTCCGACCGGGAAAATCCCACTCCAGTCGGCACGGCTGCATCCGAGTCGTGAGATGGCCGAAAATAACTTCCATCCACCCCTCAAATCGAGGCATAAGCCCTAGTCAATGTGCAGTTGGCTAAGGGGACCCGATGCCGGTCCCCAGACCGATACCCAGGGTCTACACAGGCCCACCGCGTGTCCCCCACAGCGCAGAATTCGTTATCCACAGGGCCTGTGGATAACGGGCTGTTCAGGCGGGCGTCGGCGGCGTACGGTTTCCCGCGTTGACCTGTCTCGACGCCACGCGTGTCCGTGTCAGTGCATGTCACTACTCTTCCGAACACGTATTCGATTGGCGCTGAGGCGGGTGTCCGAGGGGCTCGGGGGCCGTCCAGCGGATCTGTAAGGAGCATGGGGTGAGTGTTGCCGAGGTGATGCCGCCCTACAGCGACGCGGCACCTCGCCTCTCCGACCGTACGCCGCCCCAGGACATGGAGGCCGAGCAGTGCGTGCTCGGCGCCATGCTGATGAGCAAGGACGCCATCGCCGACGTCGTTGAGGTATTGCGTGGCAGCGACTTCTACCGCCCAGCGCATGAGCAGGTCTACAACGCCATCACCGACCTCTACGGACGCGGGGAGCCGGCTGATGCGGTCACCGTCGCCGATGTGTTGGGCAAGCGCAGCGAGCTGCTGCGAATCGGAGGCGCGCCGTACCTGCACACGCTGCTGGCCAGCGTCCCGGTTGCCGCGAACGCCGGCTACTACGCGCAGATCGTGCACGAGAAGGCGATCCTGCGCCGGCTCGTCGACGCCTCGGTGCGCATCGGACAGATGTCGTACGCCGCCGAGGGCGACGTCGACGACATCGTCGACCGGGCGCAAGCCGAGGTGTATTCGGTCAGTGAGCGGAGAGCGGCGGAGGACTACAAACCACTCTCGGAGCTGATGCAACCCACGCTCGACGAGATGGAGGCCATCGAATCTCGCGGGGCAGGACTGTCAGGTGTGCCGACCGGTTTCGCCGATCTTGACGAGGTGACCAATGGTCTGCATCCCGGACAAATGGTCATCGTGGCCGCGAGACCGGCTGTTGGGAAGTCAACGCTCGCCTTGGATATTGCGCGATCCGCATCAATCAGGAATGGACTCACCTCGGTGATCTTCAGTCTGGAGATGAGCCAGATCGAGATCACCATGCGCCTGCTGTCGGCGGAGGCGAGCATCCCGCTGTCACACATTCGCGGCGGTCGGATGAGTGACCAGGATTGGAATCGGGTGTCGGCGAAGATGGGCCAGGTCTCCGAGGCGCCGCTGTTCATCGACGACTCACCCAACTTGACCATGATGGAGATTCGAGCGAAGGCCCGCCGCCTCAAGCAGCGGCACGACCTCAAGTTGGTGATCATCGACTACATCCAGCTGATGACCTCAGGCAAGAGGGTCGAGTCCCGCCAACTCGAAGTCTCGGAGTTCTCGCGGCAGCTCAAGCTTCTCGCCAAAGAGCTCGACGTGCCGGTCGTTGCCCTTTCCCAGCTCAATCGGGGCCCGGAGCAGCGGACGGACAAGAGGCCGATGCTTTCTGATCTTCGCGAGAGCGGGAGCCTGGAGCAGGACGCCGATGTGGTGATCTTGCTGAACCGGCCTGATCTCTATGACAGGGACTCCGATCGTGCCGGCGAAGCTGACTTCGATGTCGCCAAGCACCGCAACGGCCTCACGAAGATGATCACTGTGGCTTTCCAGGGTCACTACTCGCGCTTCACCGACATGCAGTTCTAGGACGAGACCAGCAATGGCATACCTGACCTCGCCCGACGGCACCTCGATCGCCTATCAGCGCGATGGCAGTGGACCGGCCGTGGTCCTGGTCGGTGGTGGACTCGATGACGGCACAGAAAACGCGTCGCTGGCACGAGAACTGGCGAACCATTTCACCGCGTACAACTTCGCTCGCAGAGGTCGTGGCGACAGCGGAGACACCAGGCCCTACGCAGTGGAGCGAGAGATCGACGACATCGCAGCGATCATTGGCACAGCCGGCGGATCGGCCCATCTGTTCGGGGTTTCGTCAGGTGGCATGTTCGCCCTGGAGGCGGCAGCGGCCGGGCTACTTGTCGGCAGGCTGGCAGTGTATGAGGTGCCTTACGACACTGCGGACGATGCCGTTCAACGGGCGCGGGAGTATCGCAAGGAGCTCAGTGCGGCACTCGCCGAAGATCGACGTGCCGACGCCGTCGCCCTCTTCATGCGCCTGGCCGGATCATCGGAGAGCGACATCGCAGACGCCATGAACTCGCCGTATTGGCCCGGACTGGAGGATCTCGCCAACACGCTGGCGTACGACGCAGCCCTCTACGGCCCGCCACCTACCACCCGCTTGGCGACGATCGCGCAGCCCACTCTGGTGGCCACCGGTGGCGGCAACGACTACTTCGAGCACGCAGCGGACGCGGTCGCAGCGAGCCTTGCGCACGCTGAGCGCCAAGTCATCGCGGGACAGGGACACGTTGTCGATCCGAAGGTCATGGCTGCTGTGCTCACCCGATTCTTCAGTGCCTGATGCTTGGCCCATGAGTCCCATGAGTCCTATAACGCATGAGGTGTCTTGGCCTGCGGCAAGCGTGCGACGTTTGCAGCGGCACGCACTGCTGCCGCCGGCGCCATCAGGAACCGATCCCGCTGAGATCGCCGCGGTCATCTGTGGGGCTCACGCTCAAGTGCTGTCCGCGGCCGAGGTGTCGATCGCGTTGCGCATTCACTCCGCCACCCGGACGACTGTGCGACGGGCGTTGTGGGATGACCACCGGCTGATCAAGACCTACGGCCCGCGCGGCACGGTGCACCTACTTGCCGCTGATGATCTTCCGATGTGGATGGCTGCGCTCTCGGCGATCCCGGCGCACTCCCCCTTTCCAGACGGCGTACGCCTCACACCGAAACAGGCGGAGCAGATTGTCGATGCCATTGGGCACGCGCTCGAAGATGCCGAACTCACCATCGATGAGTTGGACCAGGCTGTGATGAAGCTGGCCGGTAAGTGGGCAGGCGATCGGGTCATGCCCGCATTTCAGGACCTGTGGCCGCGCTGGCGGCAGGCCGTCGTTACGGCGGCCTACCGCGGCGTGCTGTGCTTCGGTCCCAACAAAGGCCGCCGCGTGACGTACACGAATCCGCGCCGCTGGTTTCCAGGATTCAAACCGGCCTCCGAAGACCAGGCCATTGGCGCGGCGATGCGGCGTTACTTGTCCGCATACGGTCCAGCGACGCCGCAGCAGTTTGCCCAATGGATCGGCGCCCCGGCTGCCTGGGCGGTTGAGCAATTCGATCGGCACCCTCCGTTGCTGACCAAGATCAACTTCGACGGTACGCCGGCATGGGTGGCCAGTAGCGACACGGCAATGCCTGGCGAATCCGACGCCAAGGGCAGCGTCTTGCTACTGCCGTACTTCGACGCGTACGCCGTCGGTAGCCATC
>DATHIJ010000186.1:0-3038 GCA_035489975.1 Propionibacteriaceae bacterium
CCAAAAGTTAGCAATCAGAAGGTCGTTCCGTTGGCCGCCGCGCCAAAAAGGGATTCCTGTTTAAGTCGGGTCGCGCTGGCGACTGTCCGGGCGGCCTAGACAAACGTGATGGCCGACAAGAGCGGCACGCTGGAGTGAGGCAGGGCGTCCGTTTCAAACATCTTAGGTTTGTTACGGCCGCCCGGACAGTCGCCACCGCTCCTTGATCAGACCCGCGGCGCGGCGGCCTAGGAACGTGGGGGTCAACCACAGCGAGGTTGGGGTTGGGCGATACAGCACTCTTAGGTGTTTTGGGTTAGGACGGTGGTCGTCGCTCGCTCAGGCGTACTACGGTGGCGGACTCCACTTCTGGGTGGACTCGCACAGTGAGGACATCCGCTTTGAGGCGGGCCGCCCGCAACTGCAGCTTGGCCACTGCGACCTCATCGGGCGCAGACTCGCCTTTGAGCGCGAGGATTACGCCGCCTCTGGTGCGCAGGGGATTGCACCAGGCGATCAGCCGGTCGAGGGGAGCGAGGGCTCGCGCGACCACGAAGTCGTAGGTCTGATGGTGATCTTCGGCGCGTGATCGAACCACCTGGATTCGATCTGCGACTCCAAGCTGCGCCACAGTTTCGGTCAGAAAAGTCGAGCGTCGCAGCAGCGGCTCGATCAATGTCACCCGAAGGTCGGGCCGCAACAACGCCAACGGAATGCCCGGTAGGCCTGCGCCGCTGCCGACATCTGCTACCCGGCTGTCCGTGGCAATCAGGCTGCTCAATGCAGCGCAGTTGAGAATGTGGCGGTCCCACATTCTGTCCGCCTCACGCGGCCCGAGCAGACCCCATTCGACGGCCGTCGAGGCCAAGATATCGACATATCGATTTATTGCCGGGAATTGGTCGCCGTAGACCTCCCGCGCTGCGTCCACTGCTCAGATGCCGGGCTTCAGCATCACGTTGCTGATAAGGCGTTGGCCAGCACATCGAGGCCTTCATTCAGCAGCTCATCGCTAATGGTCAGCGGCGGTAGGAAGCGCAACACATTGCCATGAGTGCCGCACGTCAGCACGATGACCCCGTTCTCTCGGGCAGCGGTCGCGACCGCGACCGCCAAGCCAGGATCCGGCTCGGAGCTGTCGCGACGCACCAGCTCGATGGCGATCATGGCCCCGCGGCCCCGAACATCTCCAATGCGGTTGTCTTCTGCCTGCATACGATGTAGCCGGCTAAGCATGATCCGCTCGATCTCCGCCGCGCGAGCAACTAGGTTCTCCGCTTTGATCGTTTCCATTGCCGCGAGCGAAGCAGCGCAGGCGACCGGATTGCCGCCGTAGGTCCCGCCAAGACCGCCGACGTGAGCCGCGTCCATGATCTCCGCCCGCCCGGTGACCGCGCCGAGCGGCAATCCGCCGGCGATGCCTTTGGCAGTGACGATCAGGTCGGGGACGACGTCGAACAGCTCGCAGGCAAACATGGCGCCCGTACGGGCAAAGCCGGTCTGAATCTCGTCAGCGATGAAGACCACATCGTTGGATCGGCACCATTCAGCCAATGCGGGGAGGAACCCATCGGCCGGAACCACGAATCCGCCTTCACCCTGGATCGGCTCGATGATCAGCGCAGCCAGATTCCCCGGACCAACCTGATTATCGATCAGGTCAGTAGCGCGCTTGGCGGCAAGCTCGCCATCCATCTGCTTGTCATCGCGGTACGGGTAGGACATGGGAGCCCGGTAAACCTCTGGGGCGAACGGCCCAAAACTGTGCTTGTACGGCATGCTCTTTGCGGTCAGTGCCATAGCGAGGTTGGTCCGGCCGTGGTACGCGTGGTCAAACGCGACCACAGCCTGTTTCTTGGTGTAGGCCCGAGCGATTTTGACCGAGTTTTCGACCGCCTCCGCGCCGGAGTTGAACAGCACACTGCGTTTCTCATAGTGACCAGGGGTGAGCTGGTTGAGCTGCTCGGCGACAGCGACATAACCCTCGTACGGAGTGATCATGAAGCAGGTGTGGGTGAACAGCTCTACCTGATCTTGGACGGCGGCAACCACACGAGGTGCGCTGTTGCCAATCGTGGTCACGGCGATCCCAGAGCCGAAGTCGATCAAGCTGTTGCCGTCGACGTCGACGACCACGCCGCCGCCGGCCGCAACAGCGAAGACCGGCATCGTTGTCCCAATGCCTCTCGCTACCGCGCCAGTCTTGCGCGCCATCAGTTCCAGCGAGCGCGGCCCTGGAATCTCAGTTCTCAGGATGCGGCGTTGCTCCAGTTCAGCCATGCCGGCATTCTCCCCCAATCGCGAAAAGGTCCGACCCGGCGGCTACCATCTGGCTTCGGTAACGACTATCACGAGTCAAGGGAGCGCCATGTCGATTGGATCGGTTGTAGATCAGGCATCTGGAGCATGGGAAGGCAGCAACGGCTTTCGGTTGATGCCAACCGATCCACTCAGCGAGTTTCCCGCCGCAGCCACCCTCTCAGTCGGGGCCGGTGGGTATCTGGGAACACACTCGGCTACACCTGGACCCATCCCGAGGACGGCGCACAAGAGGGGCTGTTGGCATTCGGTATCGCCGGCAGTGACAACGCGATCGTGGCACTGTGGGCCGACTCCTGGCATCAACACCCTGAGGCTAAAGTCTGCGAAGGCAATCTGGACGAGAGCGGTGTGATCAGCCTCGATAACGAGTACGGCAATGGGTGGCGTTGGCAGATCGTTGTCGATACCAGCAAGACCGACGTCCTATTTCTGTGGATGCACAATGTGATCCCGCCTGAGGTTGCGACCGAGGAGATCTCGGCTGGTCCATACGTTGTCATGTCGATGGAATTGCACCGGACCGCGTAGGCGCGATCGCAACCACAAAAATTACGCAGGCAACACAATTACGTGGCGGTCCGGTTCCTCGCCCTCGAATTCACTCGTCAGCCCGGCTGCCGCGACAGCATCGTGTACGACCTTGCGCTCAAACGGATTCATAGGCGCCAGCGGCACCGGTTCATGCGATTGCTTGGCCTCGCCGACGGCGTCCGCGGCAAGCGCCATTAATTCCTGAC
>DATHIJ010000187.1:0-3210 GCA_035489975.1 Propionibacteriaceae bacterium
GCCTCGTGAACGCGATACGTACCGGCGGCGTGGCGCTGGCCAATGCGATCGGCAATGGTGTGGCAGACGACAAGCTGATCTATACCTACGTGCCTGACTTGATCAAGTACTACCTGCGCGAAGATCCGATCATCGCCAACATCGATACCTGGCGGCTGGAGGAGGAGGAAGCCCGCGAGGAGGTACTGGACCGTCTGAGGGAATTGGTCGTCAAGCCGGTTGACGGCTCCGGTGGCAAGGGCATCGTGATCGGGCCGCGTGCCACCGAGGCTGAACTTGATGCGCTACGGCGTCGGGTGACCGAAGACCCGCGCGGTTGGATCGCGCAGCCGGTTGTGCAGCTTTCCACCGTGCCAACGCTGATCGAGGACGGCCTAAAGCCACGCCATGTCGATCTTCGACCATTCGCTGTCAACAATGGTGAGGACATCTGGGTGCTCCCCGGCGGCCTGACCCGAGTGGCCTTGCCCGAGGGCGAGCTCGTGGTCAACAGCAGCCAGGGCGGTGGCAGCAAGGACACCTGGGTGCTCAGCCCACCTGCGCACCGATCGTCATCCGGGCGGGTGGCGACCGAGCACCACGAAGAAGTAGTTGATCATGGTCGATCCCGGCCGGAAGTGCCACTGAGCGTCGCCACAGTCCCCATAGCGGTGATGCCTAAGCTCGCCGAAGCCCAGCGGCAACAGGAAGGTCAGCAACAGCAGGCCAGTCAGCGGGGTTGGCTGTGCTGAGCCGGATCGCCGAGTCGATGTTCTGGATCGGCCGGTACGTGGAACGCGCCGAGGACACGGCGAGGCTGTTGCAGACCCACCTGCGGATGCTCACCGAAGACACCCAGGCCGCCGAGGTGGATGCCTGTCGCAACCTCCTGGCGCTGATGAATGTTGATCATGTCGAGGAGCCGATGCTGACCGACCTACTGCGGGTGCTCGGCTATGACCCGTCCGAGCCAACGTCGATCTACTTCGCGTACGCCGCGGCGCGAGACAATGCGCGTCGGGCCCGCGAGGTGATTCCGCTCGACCTCTGGGAGTGCGTGAACACGACCTGGCACCAGCTTCCGACCACGCCGTTCGACACGACGGGCGCCCATGTGTTCCTGAATTGGGTGCGCGAGCGTAGCGCCATGTTCGGCGGCATCGCGCGCGGCATCATGGTCCGCGACGACGGCTGGGAGTTCATGTCGATGGGCCGATCTTTGGAACAGGTTGACATGACCTCGCGGCTGGTCGCCTCGGCGTCGCTGACTCACGGCAGCAGCCAGTGGCCTGCGGTGCTGCGCGGCTGTGGCGGCCATGACGCCTTCTTGAGGACCTACCGCGGTCTCTACACCGACCGCGAGGCCGTGAAGTTCCTGATCGTGGACGCGAGGTTCCCGCGTTCGATCATGCACGGGCTGATCGCTGCTACTGACAGCTTGGAGAAAGTGGCCCAGAACAACATGCTGACGGCACGCCATGCCCAGACAGCCATTCGCTCGCTTGGTCAGCTCCGGGCTCGGTTGGAGTATGCCGATCTCGACGATCTGCTCAGCAACCTCAACCCTGAAATGTCAGCCGTGCAGGATGTCATGGCGCAGGTCACCGCCACCGTCGCGACCAGCTATTTCGCCGCTGCGGATCCGACCGCGTGGATCACTGAGGGGACCCGTTGAGATGCGGCTGAGCATTGATCACCAGACGGGGTTTCAGTACGCGTCGCGGGTCAAGTCCTCATACAACGACGCGCGGATGACTCCGGCGGAGACAGACCATCAGACGGTGTGGAGCGGTCGGGTGAACATCGAGCCCGCAGCGTGGAGCTTCAGCTACACCGATTACTGGGGCACCGTCGTCACCACCTTCGAGGTGCACGAGCCACATGATCGGCTGAGCGTGCATGCACAGGGTGTCGTGGAGACACATGGAGATGATCTTGCTTGGGACGTCGACCGGCGAGTCGCGCCCAATGATCTTGGCTGGGCAGCGTTACAGGACCGTGCTGTGGTGGACAAAATGGCCGAATTCCTTACAATCAACGAACGCACCGAGCCTGCCAAGGAACTGTCCGAGCTGGCGGCGATGACAACCGCACAGCCGCCGCGACTGGCGGCTCTGGACGTGTGTGCCCTGATTCATGATCGTCTCAACTACGAGCGTGGCTCAACGAAGGTCTCCAGCACTGCGAGTGAGGTCTGGGAGCTGCGTCGCGGCGTATGCCAGGACTACAGCCACGTGGCGCTGGGCGCTTTGCGTTCGATCGGCTTGCCCGCTCGTTATGTATCGGGCTATCTGCATCCGGGCAGCGGCGAGCCGAATACCACTGTTGAGGGCGAGAGCCATTCCTGGGTGGAGTGGTGGTGCGGCAGCTGGGTGTCGTACGACCCGACCTTGTGTCGGCGGCTGACCGACGGGTACGTCCGAGTCGGCCAGGGTCGCGACTATGGCGACGTTGCCCCGTTGCGTGGCACGTACTCCGGCGGCCGTTCGGAGATGTTCGTGACCGTGGAGATGACCCAGCTCGGCTAGCTCCTCTCGGCCAAGCTGCCTCGGGCCGATATCTTGTCGGCATGAGCAATTACGGGCAGCAGCCGCCTTACGGGCAGAATCCGCCGAATCCGTACGGGCAGCAGCAGCCCGGGCCGTACGGGCAGCCGCCCGCGGGGCGCCAACCGCAGCCGCCGTATCCGGGCCAGGGCCCATACGGTCAGCAACCGGGTCAGTACCCGCAGCAGCAGCCGTACGGTCAGCCCGGCCAGGGACCGTACGGGCAAGCGCCGCAGTGGACTCCGCAACCGCCCGCTATGAAGCAGCCCGCTGTGGTCCAGCGCTCGCTGACCGTGGTGACCATGGAGACTGTTCCGGGTCGGGAGATCTCCTCCGTAGTCGGCGACGTGGTCGGGGTTGTGGCGCGTACCCGCGAACTGCGGCCTGACCTGCGCGGCCTCAACCCGCTGGACGGCTACGTCGTGATGTTGACCGACTCGCGCCAAGACGCGGTGGCTCGCATGGTTGAGATGGCGGTGGCCGCTGGCGCGGATGCGGTCGTGGGGCTCAAGTTCGACTGTAGCGAGATCACTCAGTCGCTGAGCGAGGTCGCCGCGTACGGTACGGCGGTAAAGCTGGTGCCGATCCAAGACGATCCAGCCGTCGTCGGCTCCGGCGAGCAGAGCAGCACAGCCACCGAGAGCGGTGATCAACTCGAAAGCGAGGAAGACACCATTCGTAACTG
>DATHIJ010000188.1:0-2284 GCA_035489975.1 Propionibacteriaceae bacterium
CGGGCGCCGGTCTGATCACCCTTGGAGCATGTGGAAGCGACGCAACCACGAGCGCCGCGAGCTCCCCGTCGGGCAGCCGCCCAGCCGGGCCGCCCGGCGGCGGCGCGGGGGGTGGTGCGGAGCAGACCACCGACACGGCCGACGGCGAGCTTCCCGAGGAGACCGGCGGCCCGTATCCGGGCGATGGTTCCAATGGTGCGAATGTGCTGAATCAGAGCGGCGTCGTACGCCGCGACATCACCTCGAGCTTCGGATCCAGCACCACCAGGGCCGAGGGGATACCGCTCGACATCACCATGACCATCAACGACTTCGCCAACAACAAGGCGGCCCTGGCTGGCGGCGCGGTTTACGTGTGGCACTGCGACCGGGAAGGCAGATACTCCCTCTACTCCCAGGGCGTTACCGGCGAGAACTACCTGCGCGGCGTCCAGGAGACTGATGACAGCGGCCAGGTGAGGTTTACCACCATCTTTCCCGCGTGTTACTCGGGCCGCTGGCCGCACATTCATTTCGAGGTGTATCCCAGTCTGGCGAAGGCCACGAACGGGGCGAACAAGATCGCCACATCGCAAATGGCCCTGCCCGAGGACACCTGTAGGACGGTCTATGCGACCAGCGGGTATGAACAGAGCCTCAGCAACATGAGTCGCGTCAGCCTGGACACTGACAATGTCTTCAGTGATGGGTACGACCTGCAGATCCCTACGGTGACTGGCGATCCTTCCAGCGGATACCGGCTCAACTTCAGCTGCGCAGTTTGATCAATGGCCGCGCGGCCATCAGTTTCAGTGACCACTGAAACGCCGGTACGTTCCCCTCAGAAACTCGTCTGGCTCAGCGGCATTGTCCAAATTCAGGCGAATCAGATAGTTCAGCTGTTCGTCGGCCACGGCGAAGCGATGCTCGGACATCCCGCGCGGCGTGGGCCGGTGCATGATCAACTCGTCGTCCTGCCATGCGCCATGAGCTGGTTGCGGCGGTAGGCCCTCAGAGTCGAAGAACCACCACAGAATCGGCGTCTGTGGCGCAGTGGCAGCCACATCGGCGGCCCTATCGATCATGAACACTCCGTGGCCCGTGAACTCCGCACGGTCGGCACTCACTTGCCGATAGTCCTGCACGACGACCTGATCACCGACATCGAGCTTGAAAACGATCATCGCTCGTGCCGTAGTCGCCGGACCCCAGGGTGAAGCCGCTTGCTGCTCGACACCTGTCCAGTTGCCGAGCACGGGAAGGAAGAGTTCGCGGAGTTCCACACCCCTATCTTGAGCTAGTGCGCTGAGTAAACCTCGATATCTGAGGCTTTGACGGCTGCCCACACTTCGCTACCGGGCACCAACTCCAGGTCAGCGACTGCTGACGGTGTGATCTCGGCCAGAATGCTCGACTTACGGTCTGGAGCCTCAGCGATCTCCACGCGTACGCCCTCGCCGTGCGGCTCGAGTGCAGCGATGCGACCTGCCCAGAGGTTACGGGGCGATCCGTCAGGACGATGGACGAAGAGCGACACAGCTGCTGGGCGGAAAGCCACATGAACATCACCGAATGCTGACTCGGCCAGCTCGACCGATCCTCCAGTAGGCAGCAGCACCCGATGACCGTGGCCGCGTCCAGCCAGCAGGTTGAGACCCACGAGCCGGGCCACGTAATCGGTACGGGGGCGCCGCGCCACCTCGCGCGGCAAGCCCTGCTGTACCACCCTGCCGTGCTCGATCACTACCAACCGATCGGCGAGGACGGTCGCATCGATCGGGTCATGCGTCACGAGAAGCGTGGCGCCAGCGAAATCAGCCAAATGACGGCGCAAGGCGGCGCGTACGAGCATGTGCGTTTTGGCGTCCAGCGCGGCGAGCGGCTCGTCCAACAGGAGCAGCAGGGGCTCAGTGGCCAAGGCCCTGGCCAGCGCTACTCGCTGCGCCTGCCCCCCTGAGACGAGCCGCGGCTTCGCTGCCGCCAGATCAGCGATGCCGACGCGGGCGAGCCACGCCGCAGCGTGGCGCCGCGCCTCGTCCTTGGCAACTCCACGCACCAGCGGCCCGAACGCGACGTTGTCGAGGACACTGAGGTGCGGAAACAGCAGATAGTCCTGAAACACCACTGCTATTGGCCGCTCGTGCGGCGCTCGATGGACCCCGGACGCCGCATCAGCCACCATTTGCCCAGCAACCGTGATCTGGCCGGACGTGATCCGAAGCAGCCCGGCGAGCGCGCGTAGGGCAGTGGATTTGCCTGCGCCATTGGGGCCAAGCAGAGCCACCACCTCTCCGGCTGCGATTTG
>DATHIJ010000189.1:0-5422 GCA_035489975.1 Propionibacteriaceae bacterium
ATTCCGACGGGAAGGACGAGCTGTTGCCGGCGCTGGCCGCCGAACTCGCACGGTCGCGGGTCAACGTCATTGCGACGTATGGGACCAAGGCGACTCAGGCCGCGAAGCAGGCGACCAGCAGTACCCCCATCGTGATGCTCACGGTGCTCGATCCGGTCGGCGCTGGTCTGGTTGCCAATCTTTCGCGGCCCGGCGGGAATATCACGGGCCTGTCCGAGGTATCCGCGGAACTGAGCGCCAAGCGCCTCGAGCTTCTCAAGGAAGCTGCCCCCGGCACTTCCACCATTGCCGTGCTGGTCGATCCGGGCCACCCGACGAATGCCCTGGAGCTGAAGAACACGGAGGCGGCAGCGCGCCGGCTCGGCCTTGCGATCACGGCCGTCGAGGTCCCGAAAACCCGGCGGTTCGAAGAGGCTTTCGCCGGGATGACGCGTTCCCGCGCCAACGCCCTGATCGTGCTGCCCGGCGACGTCACGGACACTCACCGAGCGTCGATCCTGGACCTGGCCCTCAAGAACCGATTGCCGACGCTCTACGGATGGAAGATGGGGCCAGAGTCGGGGGCCCTGATGTCCTACGGCGTGGACATCGCCCAGAACTTCCGTCAGGGCGCTACCTACGTGGACAAGATTCTGAAAGGAGCCAAGCCCGGCGACCTGCCCGTCGAGCAACCAACGAAGTTCGAGCTGGTCATCAACCTCAAGACGGCCAAGGCGCTTGGCTTGACGATCCCGCCGTCGCTCCTGCAGCGGGCGGATCAGGTGATCGAGTAATGGATCGGCGCACATTCCTCGGCGCTCTGGCTAGCGGCCTCCTCGCCGCGCCGCACGCCGCGGGGCAGCAGGTGGCGAAGGTGTGGCGGATCGGTTATCTCGGCAACGGGAATCCGACGCAGAGCGCGACCCTGAACGGATTCCGCCTAGGGCTGCGAGAGTTCGGTTGGCTCGAGGGGCAGAATGTTTCCATCGCCTACAGATGGGCGGACGGCAACCTTGATCGGCTTCCCGCTCTCGCGTCGGACCTGGTCAAGGTACCCCTTGACGTCCTCCACCTTTCGGGATTTCCCGCAGTCCGAGCTGCGCTACAGGCTACCCGTACCGTCCCAATTGTTTCGGCGCTCATGGGTGATCCGGTCGCGGCTGGCTTCGCGGCGAGCTTGGCGCGGCCGGGCGGGAACGTGACAGGGCTTACCGTCCAGTTCCAGGACTTGGCGACGAAGCAGCTGCAGATGCTCAAGGAGACGGTAGCGAAGGTTGTCCGCGTCGCCATCCTCTATGATCTGACGACGCCGAACGCCGACGTTCTCCAGGCGGCCGAAGCGGCCGCGCGGGCACTGGGACTCAAGGGGCGAGTGTTAAGTATCCGCGCCGTGCCGGATCTCGAGGGCGCGTTCCGGACCGCAAGGGCAGAAGACGCTAAGGCGATGTACGTGATGCCCTCCCCGATGCTCGCCCGTCACCGACCACGTCTCGCGGAACTGGCAGTGAAGTACCAACTGCCGGGGATCTACGAAGAGAAGGGGTACGTCGCTGCGGGGGGATTGATGTCCTACGGTCCGAACTTTCCCGACCTGTTCCGACGTTCGGCAAGCTACGTCGATCGGATCTTCAAGGGGGCCAAGCCTGGGGACCTTCCCATTGAGCAGCCGACCACGTTCGAGCTGGTCATCAACCTCAAGACCGCCAAGGCGCTCGGCCTGACAATCCCGCGGTCGCTCCTGCAGCAGGCGGACCAGGTGATCGAATGATGGATCGGCGGGCATTCATCTCCGGCATCACGCTCGCCGTCCTCGCCGCGCCGCTCGTCGGAGACGCGCAGCAGGCGGCGAAGATCCCCCGGATAGGTTTTCTATCGCCGCAATCCCCTCTTGACCCCGGAATGCCGGGTCGCCTCGGGGCCTTCCGGCAAGGCCTACGCGAGCTGGGCTATGTGGAAGGTCAGAACATCGCCATTGAGTCTCGATAGGCAGAGGGGAAGTACGATCGGCTTCCCGGCCTCGCGGCCGAGCTGGTCCGTCTGAAGGTCGACATCGTCGTGACGTACGCCCCACCGGCGATCCAGGCGGCCAAGCAAGCGAGCGGGACGATCCCCATCGTCATGGCGGGGATCATTGATCCGGTGGCGACTGGATTCGTCGCCAGCCTCGCGCGTCCCGGCGGGAACATCACCGGGCTGACCTTGATGGCGCCCGAGTTGGTCGGGAAGCAATTGGAGATCCTCAGGGAGGTCGTCCCCAAGGTCTCCCGGGTGGCCCTCCTCGGGAACCCGGCCAACGCCGGCAACGCACCACAGGTGCGACACGCGCAGGATGCGGCTCGGGCATTGGGCGTGCGGCTGCAAACCCTGGAGGCGCGTGGTCCCAGCGAGATCGACAGCGCCTTCGCGGCGATGACTAGCGAGCGGGCCGGCGCGGTCATCGTCCTCGTGGACGCGATGTTAATCGAGCACCGAACACGAATCGCAGACCTCGCAGCAACGCGCCGCCTGCCGGCAGTGTACGGGCTGACTGACCACGCGGAGGCCGGTGGCCTCATGGCCTACGGGGCAAGCGTTCTTGACAGGTTTCGGCGTACGGCCACCTTCGTGGACAAGATCCTCAAGGGGGCCAAGCCTGCCGACCTCCCCGTCGAGCAGCCGACGAAGCTCGAGCTGGTCGTCAACCTCAAGACCGCCAAGGCACTCGGGCTGACGATCCCGCCGTCGCTCCTGCAGCGGGCGGACCAGGTAATCGAGTGATGAACCGGTCCGCAGAACAACACCGCCGCCAGAAGGCGGCCGTCCCTGAACTCCGGTCACCTCTGGAGACGATCCAGTACGCTCTGTGCTGCTCGGACCTGCATCTACGTCCGGTGCTTGCGGTACGAGTTCTTCACGGCGATCTTACCGTCCCGAAAGGTGAAGATGTCGCAGCCCGTGACCTCCACCCGCGTCCCGTCCACCCGCGTCCCACTGAACGTCCATTCCGAGAGCCCCCGATCCCCAATAAAGAAGTGCCGGGCGCCCCGCCACTGCGCATCAGGGAACGTCTCGAACACCTCGGCAAACGCCTTGCCGACTTCCCGTGGGCCCTCGTACCGCCGTCCACACACGTCCGGTCCAGCACTGGCCTCGAAGACGCAGTCCTCCGTCATGGCCGCCAAGATCGCCTCCACATCGTGCCGGTTAAACGCCTCCGCAAAGGCGTCGAGGAACCCCGCCGTCATCTTCCCTGGTCGCATGTCGTCTCCTCCGTTGGGACTGTTACTATCTAATCTCCCGCATCTCCGCCTCCGCCTGCTCTATCCAGAACTGCATCTCCATAAACAGAACTTGGCATGCGGCGGATTCTCGTGCTGGCACCCCAAAAACTGCATGCAGCGTCCTCCCAGCGCGTCGGAGCCGGGAACGGTCGGACAGGTGGCGAGAGCTTAGGCTGGCAGCTCCGGAGCCGTCAAGGGCGTATGGGGCCGGACCTGAACACTCGAACTGCTCAGACGGGCTCTACGGCTCGCGAAGGATAGGGGCCTGTTGCTTTCCCTGCCCAAGATCAGTCTTCTGCCGGAGCACAACACCCGCCAGGGCTTCTTCGAGCGGCCGGAACTGGAGGGCCTGGTGGCTGCACTGCCAGAGTACCTGGCGACATGGCTCGCTTTCCCTATTTCACGGGGATGCGACTCGGAGAAATCAAATCGCTCCGTTGGGAAGATGTGGATCGTGAGGTAGGAGCCTTGAGGCTCCGTGGTGAGCACGCCAAGACCGGAGATGCCCGCACAATGATGCTGGTAGGCCGATCGGGCCGAGGTGATCGAACGTCGCTACCAGGCGAGGCTGTTCACCAGGGTGAGCGGTCAGCCCTTCGTCTCACAACTGGTCTCCACGAAGACCATGAGTGCAGCGAGGAGCCCGGGCACGGGCACGGCCCGCTACTTCATCAGACCCTTGAGCGCGCCGACCTGCTTCTGGAGATCGCCGAGCTGACTAGCGAGCTGAGTCAGGCGGCTTGGCTCGACCTGAGGCTTCGCGAGCTCGGTGTTCAGCGCGGTAGCCTTGGGCAGCAGTGAATCCACCTTCCCGGCATCGGCCGCCCCCAGCTTGCCGCTGCTCTTCATCGAGGTCAGGTCGGCCACGAGTTTCTGCGCCTGCTCCAGGAGCTGTGCCTTGTTTGGCAGCATCGAGCCGACGCCTGGGATCTGCGCGAGGGAGACCGCGGGCATCAACGCGCATGCGACCAAGGCCCACACCATCACCGTCATCCGGCTGTCCAGGCTTTTCAAAGTCGGGATCCCTCCAGTCCGGCGCAGTGTTCCGCCGGGTACTCGGACGCAAGTGAGGCTGGACCCGAAACCGTGTCGCGTCAAGGGGGATTCTGAGCTGCACTACCAAGGTCCGATCGCCGGGCCGGGGCGGCGATGGGATAAGATGCGTCGGTTCGAGCGTAGTCAACATCAACGCCCTCCGGGGGGCGGTCACCCTACTCGTAGCCTCCGTCACCCTCAAATAAGGCGCCAGACTCGGACTCTGGCCGCCCCAGGAGCCAGGAGCCGCTGTCACAGGCGCTCCTCCAAGGAGACGTGCGAAATCAATTGCGAAACGATCTCGCGCAACTCAGCAGGAGCATCGGGCAGGTCATCGTAGAGACCCGCGAGCTCACCGGGATCGGTATAGCGATCCTGGTTTGCACAGAATTCCGGAATGCGCACGTCTTCACCCGCTCGAGGAATCTTCGCTGCCGTTTGAGCGACGAGTATAGCCGCGAGAACCTCAAGACGGCCCACGCCGGCCGTCAGTCGCGGGAATGCTGAGCGAAATGACAAGAGCCATCAGGATCCCGCCCGCAATGACGAGCACCGCGGTGCTGATGCCCGCGGCGGTGGCAATTCGCAGACCTTCGCCGACGAGTCCTTGGGTGCCGGAGTTGGCCACGAGCACGAGGATCGCGAGACCAACCGCCGCGCCGATTCCAGCGCCGGTGGAGACGATGCCTGAGGCGATGCCCTGCTCGCGAGGGGTTACTCCGGTCGCCGCGGCGATAAACATGGTTGTGAACACGACGCCGTCGCCGATGCTGACGAAGACGAGGCCGGGTATGAGCGAGCCGTAGGATGCGTCGGGCGACATAGTCAGTGCCAGCGCGACTGCTCCGCCTGCGCCGACAGTGAGCGCGGTGACAAGAGTGGCCCTGAGACCGAAGCGCGTCACCATCTGTCCAGCGATTGCGGAGCCGACAACAACTACGGCGGTAGGAAGCAGGAATGCGACGCCGGTCTCCAGAGCGTCGTAGCCCCGGACATCCTGGAAATAGATCGAGAGAAAATAGAGGAGCGAACCGAAGGTCGCCATGAACAGGAACGCGATGGCCACAGCCGTCGTCAGAAGGCGGTTGGCGAGCAGTCGCGGTGGCACGAGCGGATCGCGGCTGCGTCGCTCGATGACCGTGAAAAGG
>DATHIJ010000190.1:0-2991 GCA_035489975.1 Propionibacteriaceae bacterium
CTGTCTCGGGATCCCCTGTCCAGCTCCCAGCATGCGCGATCTCGGCCAACGCCAACGCGTACTGCTATGAGGACGGCGCGACGGATACGAGCTCGACAGCAACCTGGACGTCCTCGACCTCAATGAACCCTGCTCCGGTCGCGATCCGTAGCAGGATCCGGCGGACCAGCAGCTCACTTGCCACGAGCGGTTCCGCGACGCGGTCGGTGACCTCGAGCAGCGCGTCCACCGCAGCGAGTTCATCGCCATCGGCACCGACGGCTTCTGCGGTCTCCCTGAGCCGCCACAGCAGGTCAGTGACGCTCTCCGCCGCGTCCGGCAGTCCCTCACGCAGCTCGACTGCTCGCCGCATCAGCTTCAGCATCTCCGACGATCCGCGGGCATCTCCCGCGAGATCCCAGCTGCGTAGCGACCACTCGTACGCTTCCCGCCGATGCCCCGCCTGATCGTGGTGGCCGGTCAGCGTAACTGCAAGATCAAGGGTCAAAGGCGACCCCGAAACCAGCGAAACCTCGCCACATCGCGCGTACGCAGCGTGCCAGCGGCGGCGACGACTAGAGGTCAAAGACTGCTCGAGGACCTGCGCTTGCAAGGGATGATGGAACCAGTAGCGCTCACCATCCACGAGCGTCAAGATCCGTGATTCTTCTGCTTCCTGCAGTGCAGCTCCCACTTCACCGAGCCCAAGGTCGGAGGCGACGTCCTGCAGCAGCTCAGGTCGTACCGGACCTCCGCCGACGGCAACCAGGCTGGTGATGTCCCGGGCGAGCGGTGACAAGCTGTGCCACGTCCGTCGGACTGCGACGCGCAGGTCGTCAGGCAGATCATCGGGCAGCCTCCGGGCGGTCGGTTCGAGGCCCTCGGTCACCAGGATGTTCAGGTAGGGGTTGCCGAGCGTATGCGCGAAAACGTCGTCCACCAGGGTCTGATGCGGAACCGTGCCGAGCAGGGACGCGACTTGCGCTTCCGTACCGGCTCGATCCAGAGGCTGCAGGTCCATGTGGGTGACGCGAGGTAGCCGCAGCGCGTCGGCCAGCCACCGGTGAAATGGATGGCCGTCAGGAACGGACTGGCTGCGTACGGTAGCCAGCAGCGCGAACCGCCGGTCAGCCGGGCCCGCAACCAGATACATCAAGACGTCGAGCGTGCTCTCGTCGGCCCACTGGAGGTCGTCAACCAGCAAGACCACCGGTGCGGCACTTGCCACCTCCTGCAACCAGGCATCCAGCAACGCGGGGGCTTGCTCGATCGCGTCCAGCCCATCCAGCGGCCATTGCAGGCCCGTCGATCCGCGAGATGCGGCTAGTAGCGGAAGCAACGGCACGCTGATCGACTGCAACGGGAGGCATACTCCACACAGCAGCAAGGTCGGCGGCGTGGCGCCGGCCGCCGCGCGCTGGACCAGCGCAGTCTTGCCGACGCCGGCTTCTCCAAAGACCAGGAGTGTCTCGGATTGACCATCGGCCGCCCGGTCCAGGACCTCTCGGACTACAGCTAGCTCAGCTTCGCGGCCAGTGAGAGTTCGCCCCGGCGTCTCGGCACGAGTAGCCACAAATCATCCTCCCACCGTACGAAGGCGGCGCTCACAAGGCCTACAGCTCCAAGCTCCAAACCTGAGGGTATTTCGGCGGGATCTGAGGACTGGGTTCCGATGCGGACGTGGCCGCCTGACAGCAGCGTGGAGGTGTCGGATTCCCCAGTCAAGGAGACCTCGGATGTCTAGTAAACGATTCACCGTGCATCGTCGGCGTATCTGTGCGATGGGAGCAGGCGTCTTCCTCATGATGGGTGGTTGGCTGCCTGTCGCGACAGCAAGCCCGCCCGACCCACCGCAGCGCACCGCTTTCGCAGATGGATGCCCGCTGCGACGGATTGGTACACAACTGGTTCGCTGCGACAACCTGACAGGCTCTGGTGTGCGGGCTCCGAGCTGGATTCCCGAACTGACCAGCAAGGCGGATGACAGGCGCATCCCGGAATTCTGCTGATCACCGATCAACTCACTGCTGTGGCACATCGGCGCTAGCTGACAAGCGCCGAGCAATCGCAGAGCGATTGTTATGGCGTACTCGCAGAAGCAACCCGTTTCCGCGGCACGAAGGAGCAAGGGCCATGACAAGCACGGCCAAAGAACCAGGGACTCGAGGACGTCCAGAGAAAGTCCGGGCGGCAGCAATCCGACGGGCGACTCTGGCCGGGCTCGCTGTGATCTTGGTCAGCGCCGGTCCGGCGGTAGCGATGGCTGCTCCCCGAAGCCCGGAGCCGGACAACGACCGGCCGCCGGGCCCAACGATCGTGCAGGTGAACGGCCGCCAGTTCCCGGTTGATGCCGAGCAGGGCATGTACTCGATGCTGGGCGACCTCATCGGCCGCTGGACCATTCGTGGCGCACGGGGCCTGGCGGGATACTCCATTCCCGAAGCACCGTGGACTCGGGTGCAGACCGGCCAGGAGCGGTTCGTCGGATGCCTCGACCGGAACTACAGCCAGCGGTGCGACCCGGGCGAGCCCTCGGGTGCGCTCCGCTTCGACTACGTGCTCTGGATGCAATACGATCCGGACTCTGGCTGGCTGATCAAGGACAAATGCCTGCTTCCGATCACCGGCAGGTCGGGAGACTTCGCCGGCACTCGCGGGGTGCTGATCATGCGCGACGGTCCGGTAGGTCGTGGCGAGGAGGTCAACAGCACGTATAAGGGCGAGATCGTGCTGAACGCCATTCCGAACGAGCGGGCGGTGCCGCAGAACGACGACGCGCCCGCTGGGTCAGCGGTCCGGGCAGCCGGCTGCTAGTCCGAGGGCTCCAGGACTATGACAAGCATCCCGGATAGCTGCTGCACCGATCAACTCCCGGCTGTGACACATCGGTGCAAGCCGGCAAGCGCCGACTTACCGGTCATACGAGGACGGCTCGAACTGAGATATGGTGGGCGTCGCTCAAGCGGACGCAAGCGGGCGATTGGCGCAGTGGTAGCGCGCTTCGTTCACACC
>DATHIJ010000191.1:0-8736 GCA_035489975.1 Propionibacteriaceae bacterium
CGCGGGCGTACCGGCCCGTCCTATTCCAAGGATCGCTATTTTCAAGGCGACGTCACATCGGACTCGATGCTGATCGCGGAGGGCATTGAGGGGCATGTTCCGTACCGCGGTCCGTTGGCGGCCGTTGCATACCAACTGATCGGCGGCCTGCGCCAGGCCATGTTCTACACCGGAGCTGGGACGATTCCGGACTTGCAGGAGCGAGGTTCATTCGTCCGGATCACCTCCGCAGGTCTGAAGGAGTCCCATCCACACGACATCCAGATGACTGTCGAGGCACCCAACTATTGGGGTTAATGGAGCAAACCATGTTTGACGTCGGCCGCAATAAGCGCGCCCAGCAGGCATTCGCCTTTGACGACATCACCATCGTTCCATCGCGGCGTACCCGGGGCGAAGAGGAGATCTCGCTGCAATGGCGGATCGACGCATACACCTTTGCCTTCCCGGTGCTTGCGGCGCCAATGGACTCAGTAGTGTCGCCAGCCACCGCCATCAAGATCGGCCAGCTGGGTGGGCTCGGTGTGCTGAATCTCGAAGGCCTGTGGACCCGGTACGACGACCCGCAGCCGAAGCTGGAAGAGATCATCGCGATCGAGGACCCGATCGAGGCGACCCGCCAGATGCAGCGGATCTACGCCGAGCCGATCAAACCCGAGCTGATCGGCAAACGGGTCGCGCAGATCCGAGAAGCAGGAGTGCCGACCGCCGGCGCGCTCTCACCGCAGAACACACAGGCGTACGCGCAAGCGGTGGTGGATTCCGGCGTCGACTTCTTTGTCATCCGCGGCACGACGGTGTCCGCCGAGCATGTCTCGTCCGACCTGGAGCCGCTCAACCTCAAGAAGTTCATCTACGAGCTTGACGTCCCCGTCATCGTTGGTGGTTGCGCGACATATCAGGCCGCCCTGCACCTGATGCGTACGGGCGCAGCCGGTGTCCTCGTCGGATTCGGTGGCGGAGCCGCCTACACCAGCCGGTCGGTGCTGGGCGTTGCCGTGCCCATGGCCTCGGCAGTCTCCGATGTCGCTGCGGCGCGACGTGACTATCTGGACGAGTCTGGTGGCCGCTACGTCCACGTCATCGCTGACGGCTCGGTCTTCCGTTCGGGGGACATTGCCAAAGCGATCGCCTGCGGCGCCGATGCCGTCATGGTCGGCTCGCCGCTGGCCCGGGCCGAGGAGGCGCCCGGTCGCGGTTTCCACTGGGGACCAGAGGCCTGGCACGACACGTTGCCACGCGGCGAGCGGGCCAAGTTCACTACGGTCGGCGATTTGCAGCACATCCTGCTTGGCCCGTCCTCGGTCCCCGACGGCACCATGAACCTGGTCGGTGCCTTGCGCAAAGCGATGGCGACCACTGGCTACACCGACGTCAAAGAGTTCCAGCGCGTCGAGATCGTCGTCGGCTGACACTTCTTTAATCACTCCGAGTTGTCAGAATCTCAGCACCATATTTGGTGCTGAGATTCTGACAAGTCGGCTGAGGGCCGACTGGTTAGGCTGAGCGCCATGGGTGACCCGGTGGCCGATGAGTTGCTGCGGCTCCGGATGAGCATCGACAACATGGATGCGGCGCTGGTGCATCTCCTCGCCGAGCGCTTCAAGGTCACTCAGCAGGTCGGTGAGCTGAAGGCGGCGCATGGCCTCCCGCCGGCGGACCCCGTACGGGAGGCCGAGCAGATCGCGCGGCTGCGGGCGCTTGCCGAAGATGCGCGGCTGGATCCCGAGTTCGCCGAAAAATTTCTGAACTTCGTGGTTGCCGAGGTGGTGCGCCACCACGAGGCCGCGCTGAATCGCCGTGACCCCTGAGGCGTAACTTCACCAATCAGGCGATATCTGGCAGTAAGAGTGGGCCGAATCGCCAACCCAGGCACGTCTCCGCCTGCAACTTTCACCGAGATAGCCGGTTTGCAAAATCAAAGGCTGGTAGCCAGCGACCGGCCCGCGGTACGGCCGGAGAACAGGCAGCCGCCGAGGAACGTGCCCTCCAGCGCCCGGTAGCCGTGAACGCCTCCGCCGCCGAAGCCAGCCGCCTCGCCCACCGCGTACACGCCTGGCAGCACCGAACCGTCCGCTCGCATCACACGTCCCTCAAGATCGGTTTCTATACCACCAAGGGTCTTCCGGGTCAGTACGTGAAGCCGGATCGCAACCAGCGGACCCCCTGAGCCCGCCCGGCCAAGTCCAGGCGCCTTCGGATCGAGCAGTTCGTGCGGTGACACGACGCGCATTAACCGATCGCCGAGGAATCGCCGGGCGGCAGCCGTGGCCACCACCTGGGGGTCCTTTCCCAACCCGCTACCCACCTGGAGATCGCGCGCCTCGATCACCTGATGCAGCGCACCGTCGTCGATGAGATGTTCACCGACCAGCTGATTCATTTGCGCGGCCAGCTCCGGTACCGATCCAGCCGAGACGAAGTCCACGCCGACCTCCTGGAAAGCGCGCACCTCCGGTGTCGGACCGGATCGTAAGCGGCCAGCGAGTCGTCGCAGATTTCTGCCGGTCAGGTCTCCGTTCTGCTCCGATCCAGAGAGGGCGATCTCTGCAGAAACAGTGGCCTGGTCGAGCACGAGCCAGGAGTAGTCGTAGCCGCTGTTCACCACGTGCCGCAGTGCACCGAGCGCATCGAAACCCGGAAACAGCGGTACCGGAAAGCGTTGCCCTCGGGCATCCAGCCACAACGACGATGGCCCGGCGAGGATCCGAATACCGTGATGGCTCCAGACGGGCGAGTGGTTCACAACTCCCTCCGGATAGTTCCACATGCGGTCAGCGTTGATCACCCGACCACCCGCCGCTTCGGTGATCTGGAGCATCGACCCGTCGACGTAATCGGGTACGCCGGCGATCATGTGTGGCGGCGCCGAGCCCCAACCGGCGGGCCAGTTCTGTCTGATGAGGTCAAAGTTTCCGCCGATTCCACCGCTTGCCACGACGACGGCTTGGGCGGAGAAGGTGAACTCAGCGACCCCGGTTCGAGACGTACGGACTCCGCGTGGTACATCTGTCGGCTCCAGGACCCGTCCAGACACGCGTACGCCGGACTGCTCGGTCTGCAGCGAAGTGACCTGGTGTCGAGACCGGATCCGCACCCGGTGCGAGTGCATGACACTGGCGGCGAAGGGCTCCACCAACGCAGGGCCAGTGCCCCAGACGATATGGAAACGCGGGACCGAGTTGCCGTGGCCTGGAGTGGCGTAGCCGCCGCGTTCGGCCCATTGCACGAGCGGGAACCAGCGGACGCCCAGGTCATGCAGCCAGCGGCGCTGCTCATCCGCGGCAAAGTGCACATACGCCTCGGCCCAGCGTCGCGGCCAGTAGTCCTCCAGCCGGTCGAAGGCCGCGCTGCCCAACCAGTCCGCCAGCGCCAACTCGACGGTGTCATGGATCCGGAGCCGCCGTTGCTCAGGAGAATTCACCATGAAGAGCCCTCCCAGTGACCAGTACGCCTGGCCGCCGACAGAGTCGAGCGGCTCGGCATCCAGCATGATCACTGACAGATCGGCCGCAGCGAGCTCGTGAGCGACGACCAGACCAGATAGGCCTGTCCCGACCACGATGACGTCGCAATCCATAGTCCGAATGCTGCCACCCGCACCCTTTGTGGTCGCTCGCGCGCTACCGACGCTCGCAAACAGAGTGGCCACTACTCTGGGCCCCATGACCGACGTAGCAGTTGTTCAATCCTCAGACCTGCTGCGGCTGCGAGTGCTGCTCACGGCGACTGGGCCTGCCATGGAGCTCCGCTCACCGATCACCGGTGACGTGATAGGCGAGCTACCAACCTCGACGCCGGCCGATGTCGAGGTAGGCGCCCAGCTCGCGCACCGAGCCCAGGCTGAATGGGCCGCTCGACCGATTGCCGAGCGGGCTAGGCTGCTACTCGATTTTCATGATCATCTCTTGGATCAGCGCGACTATTTCATTGACCTGCTGCAGTCGGTCGGCAAGGACCGGCTGAGTGCCGCAAACGAGGTCTTCCACATTGCCCTCACTGCGCGTTATTACGGGCGTACCGCACGCCGTTATGTGCACTCTGAGCGGGGCCAAGGGATCTTGCCGCTGCTGACCCGAGTCGACCGTCATTACGTACCGAAAGGTCTGGTCGGCGTGATTGGGCCGTGGAACTATCCACTGACCATGGCGATCTCGGACGGGCTAGCGGCCCTGGTCGCCGGCAACGCGATCATGCTCAAACCTGATCACCAGACTCCGCTGGTCGCACTGGCAGCAGTGGAACTGTTGCGCAGAACCGGCCTGCCGCCCGACTTATGGCAGGTGGTGCACGGACGCGGCGTTGTGGTGGGACGCGAGTTGATCGACGTCAGTGACTTTGTGTGCTTCACCGGGTCGACGGCCACCGGACGTATGGTGGCTGCCCAATGCGCCAACCGGCTGATCGGCTGTTCGCTCGAGCTCGGTGGCAAGAACCCGATGGTGATCTTGGAAGACGCAGACGTCGAGGCCGCGGCAGATGGCGCGGTGCGGGCCTCGTTTTTCAATGCTGGCCAAACGTGCGTGGCAACCGAACGCATCTACGTTGCGGAACCGGTCTTCGATGCGTTCACTCGAGCCTTTGTGGTACGGACCCAGGCGATCCGGCTCGGTAACGCGCCAGACTTCGAGCACGACATGGGCAGCTTGATCAACCAAGATCAGCTGGAGCGGGTCAGTGCGCATGTCGAAGACGCGCGGGCCAGAGGAGCCACAGTGTTGACCGGCGGCCGGCGGCGGACAGACCTGGGCGAGCTGTTCTACGAGCCGACCATTCTGACCGGCGTAACGGAGGAAATGGACTGCTACGCCGACGAGACGTTCGGCCCTGTCGTCAGCGTCTATCCGGTCATCGATGAGGATGAGGCAGTGGCGCGGGCAAACGATTCCGAATATGGCCTCAACGCCAGCGTCTGGACCTCTGACCATGATCGCGGGCGACGCGTGGCAAGCAAGATCAAATGCGGAACAGTGAACGTCAATGAGGGCTTTGCAGCGACGTTCGGCAGCATCGACGCACCGATGGGCGGAATGAAGAACTCAGGACTCGGCCGGCGCCAGGGACAGGACGGCATCCGGCGGTTCGTCGACGTTCAGTCAGTCGCCACCCAGACTGGGATCCCGCTCGCTCCCAGCCACGGTATGGGCGGCAAATCATTTACGTCGGTGATGACAGGACTGCTACGAGTCTTGAAGAAGACGGGCCGGACCTAGTCACAGCTCCAGAGGTCATAGACTCAGCGCTTCCGGACCGGGCGGGCGTCGGCACGCGTAACGCCCCAAAACGGGTCGCGAGCGTCGGTAATCGCGCACGGCGTGCTGAGGAGGAGCGAGCAGACACGCTTCATCGTCTGGGAGCGACGCGAAGTAGGCGGATTCCACGCGCGATGCGCGAGCGGCCCCAAAAGGGGGGAGAGGATGCGATATGAGCCCGCGAGATCACGATCTGGTGGTAGTGATCGACTTCGGAGCCCAGTATGCCCAGCTGATCGCCCGTCGGGTACGCGAGGCGAAGGTCTACTCCGAGATCATGCCGCACTCGGCCTCGGCCTCTGAGATTCTGGCGCGGCGGCCCAAGGCGATCATCCTCTCCGGTGGCCCTTCGTCGGTCTACGAGCCGGGAGCGCCGCACCTCGATGCGGCACTGGTCGACGGCGGCACTCCAGTCCTAGGCATCTGCTACGGCTTCATGGCCATGGCTCAGGTACTCGGTGGGTCCGTGGCCCGCACCGGCATGCGGGAATACGGCCGCACGGCGGTGAATGTGACTGATTCCGGAGTACTGCTCGCCGGGCTGCCCGCCACCGTCAGTGCCTGGATGTCCCACGGCGACGAGGTGATCGCAGCGCCGTCGGGCTTTCGGGTGACTGCAACCTCGGCGAGGGCGACTGTTGCCGCGTTCGAGGACGTCGAACGGCGCCTTGCCGGCGTTCAGTGGCACCCGGAGGTGTTGCACACCGAACATGGCCAACGGGTGCTGGAGCATTTCTTGTACGACATAGCTCGATGCACTCCTGATTGGACTCCGGCCAATATCGTCGATGAGTCCGTGCTGGCCATCCAGCAACAGGTTGGCGGCAAGCACATCATCGGCGGGCTCTCAGGCGGGGTGGACTCCGCGGTAGCGGCGGCTCTAGTGCAGCGCGCTGTCGGTAGCCAATTGACCTGTGTCTTCGTTGATCATGGTTTGCTGCGCAAAGGTGAAGCCGAGCAGGTCGAGCGCGATTACGTGGCCGCAACAGGGGTCGACCTGAAGGTCGTCGATGCCTCCGCACGATTCCTCTCGGCACTTTCCGGCGTCACCGATCCGGAGGACAAGCGCAAGATCATCGGGCGAGAGTTCATCCGGACTTTCGAGGCGGCGGCCCGCGAGGTGGTCGGTGAGGCTGGCGAAGTTGAATTTCTGGTACAGGGCACTCTCTATCCCGATGTCGTTGAATCCGGCGGCGGTGAGGGCGCGGCCAATATCAAGAGTCATCACAACGTCGGCGGGCTGCCCGACGATCTGCAGTTTCAGCTCGTGGAGCCGCTGCGGACGCTGTTCAAGGACGAGGTGCGTGCAGTGGGTGCGCAGCTCGGGCTGCCCTCGGGAATTGTCTGGCGGCATCCATTCCCGGGACCGGGCTTGGCGATCAGGATCGTCGGTGAGGTCACGCGGGAGCGCCTCGACGTCTTGCGGGAGGCCGATGCCATCGCACGAGAAGAGCTGACGGCGGCCGGGCTGGATCGCGACATCTGGCAGTTCCCGGTCGTGCTGCTGGCCGACATCCGCTCAGTCGGGGTGCAAGGCGACGGTCGGACCTACGGTCATCCGATCGTGCTACGTCCGGTGACCAGCGAGGATGCAATGACCGCCGACTGGGGCCGGCTCCCGTACGAGGTCTTGGAACAGATCAGTACCCGAATCACCAACGAGGTGGATCAGGTAAATCGCGTCGTGCTCGACATCACGAGCAAGCCGCCAGGCACCATCGAGTGGGAATAGTCGGTACGCGAAGCGAGTCAGCCTCATGCCTCAAGACTCGTTTCGGCGGCACGCCCCAGGTCTGCGTATTGCGCCTCATGTTCCGGCGGCACCTCAACCCACGCTTTCATCGGTCGGCCGGCCATGGGCTCGAAGAGGTACGCCCCTTTCAGGCTCAAGGCGCGGGCATGATCCTCGCCTTGCAACTTGAAGATCATGTCGTCGCCGTACAGCCCGCAGAACGCCTTACCGCCACGCCGCTTGATCCCCGGCATGCCGAACATGGAGGCCTTGACCACATCTCGTTCACTCGACAACTCGTCTAGCAGTGCATCGAATCGCGCCAGCCCGGCCTCGGTCGGCTTGGACATGTGGTGCGGTTGGGTCATACCCGGAGCGTATTCGTGCGCAGGGACGTCGTGGCTGCCCTGGTGAAATTCGACTCGATGCGAGCCGGGGCGCACCTAAACTGAGGGACGAAAGCATCGTTGCGAGCGGACCGCGCCGAAGCAGGCTCCGTCGCGAACCACCGTAATCAAGAGGAATTTGACCGTGTCCGATACCACCAGCCCCACCGCGTCCACCGGCCTGCTCGGCACTGCCCGCGTCAAGCGTGGCATGGCCGAGATGCTCAAGGGCGGAGTCATCATGGACGTGGTCACCCCGGAGCAGGCCAAGATCGCCGAGGATGCCGGCGCCGTCGCCGTTATGGCGTTAGAGCGAGTGCCGGCCGACATCCGCGCGCAGGGTGGGGTATCGCGAATGAGCGATCCCGACATGATTGACGGCATCATCGCTGACGTGTCCATTCCTGTGATGGCCAAGGCCCGGATCGGGCACTTCGTTGAGGCGCAGCTTCTCCAGTCGCTCGGCGTTGACTACATCGACGAATCCGAAGTGCTCACGCCCGCCGACTACACCAATCACATTGACAAGTGGCGGTTCACAGTGCCCTTCGTGTGCGGTGCCACCAATCTTGGCGAAGCGCTGCGCCGGATCGCCGAAGGTGCGGCCATGATTCGCTCCAAGGGGGAGGCCGGCACCGGCGATGTTTCCAATGCCGTCACCCACATGCGCCAGATCCGCGCTGAGATAGCACGCCTCACCACGATGGCGCCCGATGAGCTCTACGTGGCGGCGAAGGAGCTGCAGGCACCCTACGAGCTGGTTGCCGAGGTGGCCCAATTGGGCAAGCTGCCCGTCGTCCTGTTCACCGCTGGCGGCATCGCGACACCGGCGGACGCGGCCATGATGATGCAGCTTGGGGCTGAAGGGGTTTTTGTCGGTTCCGGAATCTTCAAGTCTGGTAACCCGGGTGAGCGGGCGGCGGCGATTGTCAAAGCGACCACTTTCTACGATGACCCCGATGTGATCGCGAAGGTTTCCCGAGGCCTCGGCGAGGCAATGGTCGGCATCAATGTCGACGAGATCCCACAGCCACATCGCCTCGCGCAACGCGGCTGGTGAGCCGTCCGCCCATTGTCGGTGTCCTCGCTCTGCAGGGCGACGTACGCGAGCACCTGAGCGCGCTGACGGCGTGCGGCGCCGACGTCCGACCAGTACGCCGCCCCGTCGAGTTGGTGGGGCTGGATGGAATCGTGCTGCCCGGCGGCGAGTCAACCACCATCGACAAGCTGTCGCGGATCTTCGGGCTGCGGGAACCCCTGATTGCGGCGCTCGACGCAGGACTACCGGCGTACGGATCGTGCGCGGGGATGATCTTGCTCGCCAAGAGGGTGCTGGACGGCACCGAAGATCAACAAACCTTCGCTG
>DATHIJ010000192.1:0-15133 GCA_035489975.1 Propionibacteriaceae bacterium
GAAGAACTCCGGGTCCCGGCCGACCATGCGCAGCTCGACAGAGGAGGGCGCGAGTTCGGCGCTGATCGTGCCAGCGGCGTCCGACAACGCGTGGAGGAGAGCCAAGCGAGTCGAAGATTCAATCGCTGTGCCGATACGCTCGGCGACCTTTTGGGTCGGCTCGTCGGCAAGGGCGGATGCGTTCGCGACGCCGACTCGGACCGACTCTAGGTATGGTGAAAGATCCATGACACCACTATGGCGTCATCGTGACGTCAAATCAAGCCGATTCGACGCCAGAAGTGATGGCACACTGAGTCGGCGCTCCAAAGTCAGCTGCCGCGTCTGACTGATTCCAGGAGCAGTTGCGCGACATCGAGCACTTCGGTCGTCTCCGGCGCGGATCCGGTCGACTGCTTCGCGGTCAGCCCGTCGGTCAGCATGATCCGGCAGAACGGGCATCCGGTCGCAATTGCGTCGTGGCCGTTGCTGCCGGCCGTGGCGAGCGCACGCAGTGCCTCCTCGGTGCGGTTCTCGTTGATCCGGGTGCCGAGTTTCTCCTCCATCCACATCCGTGCGCCACCCGCACCACAGCAGAACGATCGCTCCCGGTTCCGAGGCATCTCGGCGACCGTGGCGCCGGGCAGTGAAGCCAGCAGATCGCGCGGCGGATCGTAGATCTCGTTGTGCCGTCCCAGATAACACGCGTCGTGGTAAGTGATGGTCCGTCCGGCAACTGAGCCCTCTGGTGGCGCGACCGGCGTCAGCCGGCCGTCGCGTACCAGTCGGTTGAGCAGCTGGGTGTGATGCACCACCTCGCAGGTGAGACCAAGCTGCGGGTATTCGTTCTTCAACGCATTCAAGCAGTGCGCGCAGGTCACGACGATCTTGGTCGCCTTCGCCTCGTGCAAGGTCTCCGCGTTTTCCATGGCCAGCTGCTGGAAGACGAACTCATTGCCGGAGCGCCGGGCCGGGTCACCGGTACAGGTCTCGGCGTTCCCCAACACGGCATAACTCACGCCGGCAGTATGGAGCAACTCAGCCACTGCGCGAGTGGTCTTCTTGGCCCGATCTTCGTACGCCCCGGCGCAGCCGACCCAGAACAGATACTCAACCTCGCTCAGGTCAGCGACGTCCTCACCCACCACTGGGACCGAAAAAGGCAAATCCTTGGCCCAATCCAATCGGCCCCGAGGGCTCATGCTCCATGGATTTCCCTTGCTTTCCAGGCCTTTGAAGAGCCCGTTGAGCTCGCTTGGGAACTCCGCGGACATCATGACCTCGAAGCGCCGCATGTCCAGGATGTGATCAACATGCTCGATGTCCACCGGGCACTGTTGGACGCAAGCGCCACAGGTCGTACATGACCAGAGCACGTCGGGGTCAATGACGCCGGCCACCCCGTCGCTGACCTCGATGGGGCCAACCAGCGGTCGAGCCGCCTCGGCCCGGGTCGACTCCGGCAGCGCAGCGCGCGCTGTCTCCGCCGCCTGCAGATAGGGCGCCTTCGCGTACGCATGCTCTCGCAGATCCATGATCAACAATTTGGGTGAGAGCGGCTTGCCGGTGTTCCAGGCCGGGCACTGGGACTGACAGCGCCCGCACTCTGTGCACGAGGTGAAGTCCAGCAATCCCTTCCAGGTAAAGTCCTCCACCTTGCCGACACCCAATGTCGTATCTTCATCGAGCTCTTCGATAGCGGCGAAGTCGAGCGGCTTGCCGTCGATCATGATCGGCGGCACCGCCCCGAGCGCTGGTCCTCCCGACGCTTCGCGCTTGAACCAGATGTTCGGCCAAACTGTGAACCGATGCCAGGCGACGCCCATGGTGGTATTGAGTCCGATGGTGATGAACCACGCCATCGAGATGATGATCTTGACCGCGGCGATGATCACGATTCCGGTCTCTAGCGTCGCAGGGGAGATGCCAGCCGGGAGAAGGAACCAGGTCAGCGGATGGTGCAGCCGGGAGGTTTCCGAGCCGAGCAGGCGATACTCCATTGCGTGCAGCGCCAGAACGCACACAACGATCCCGAGGATGGTCAGCTCGACGTAGTACCCCTGCCAAGATCGGGACCCGAAGAATCGGGACTCTCGCCCACGGCCACGGAGCAACAGCCGAACGATGATCAGAAAGCTGATCGAGATCAGTCCGGCCCATGCGATGATCTCGCTGGCCCACTGGTACGGCGGCCAGTGTCCGATGATCGGTAGCGCAAAACGGGGATCGAAGAGCTGTCCGTAGGCGGTGATCAGGGTGAAGATCAACGCGCCGAACGCGATGAACACAAACCAGTGCGCCACTCCGACTTTGGTCCATTGCAGCATCCGGGTATGCCCCAGCGTTTCGGCGAGCATGCCCCGCCAGCGCTGGCCGCGATGATCACCTCGGCCAGGGGCGGATTTGCCGAGCTTCACAACGGAGAGGATCGACGCGACGGCCCGGATGAAGAGCACGACGCCCACGACCGAGACAGCCAACGCCACAACGATCGCGACGACGTTCACCTACGACTCCTCCTCGAGGGCGATGCGCTCTTCAGCCTAGTGGGGGCCTATCTCGGCAAGTGCACCCCGATGTCTGGCAGCTTCGATCGGCCAGCGACAGCTCGGTGCCTCCCGTTCGAGAGCTGCTCGCGCATCGCGCTTTGAACCCGCCGCCGTCGTCGTCCCTCGCAGAGGAAAGAGCGCCTCCGCTCCATCCTCCTCCGGGCGGCGGCGCGCGATTTCCGACGCTCGCAGCTGTTTGCTCTCCTCGCGGACGACCGAAGAGTGCACCATCTCGAGGTTTAGTCTGAGTGCGGCTTCGAGCCGCGCCTTGCGGCCGACAACCGTTGCATGGACGTGGCAATTCACTTGCCACTTGCGGAAGCACTGAGAGCTGCCTGGGCGATCAAGCACCAGTAATCGGGGGATTGGGTTGGACGTCAAGCGCAGGACCTTCCTGCTCGGGACCCTCTCCTGCACTGTCTTTGCGTGTAGCCCGGCTGACAGCACCCCGACCGGCGTGCCGAGTCCGGACGCGACAGCGCGTCGTGGGGCGACACCTCCGGCCAGCTCGGCGCCTGCCTCGGCGAATGTCCCGGCAGCGTCGACCAAGCCGAATCCGAGTCCCAGCAGGCAGGCTGGCACCGAGTACATCTCGCGGAAGAGCCTCATCCGGCGGTATTCGGGCAAGCGGCCAACCGCTTGGGGGGAGGATGTGCCAGGCGTGGTAGCCCGGCTGCCAACATCCGACCGAGTAGTTGCGCTCACGCTGGACGCGTGTGGCGGCCGAAGCGGCAGCGGCTATGACGCCGAACTGATCCAAACGCTGCGACACCAGCGGGTGCCGGCGACGCTGTTCGTCAATGCGCGCTGGATCGAGGCGAATCCACGCAAGTTCCGGCAGCTGGCTGCCGACCCGCTGTTCGAGATCGCTAACCACGGCACCGAGCACCGGCCGCTGTCGGTGACTGGACGATCGGTCTACGGCATTAAAGGAACCAGGACCGTCAGCCAGGTGGTCGATGAGGTGGGGGTCAACCAGCGGTTGATCACAAAGCTCACTGGCGCCGCGCCCGCGTTCTTTCGGTCCGGCACGGCGTATTACGACGACGTGGCAGTCCGGGTGGTGAACGATCTCGGTTTACAGGTGGTCAACTTCGACGTGCTGGGCGACGCGGGCGCGACCTACTCAGCCGTCCAGGTAGCCGACGCGATGCTGAGCTGCAAGCCGGGCTCGATCATCCTGGCGCACCTGAACCGGTCCGAAGGTGGGACGGCGGAGGGAATCGACGCAGCGCTGCCCAGGCTAAACCGGCGTGGCTTCCGGTTCGTGCGCTTGTCGGAATATCTGCACTGAGTCGACACCACCACGAGAGTTTTTCTCCGCACTGCGAGCGTCGGTCGCGCGAGCAGTGCCAGACTTCATGGGACGCGTCGCGGGCACGCCGCGCCGCGTACGCGATTTGGCACCGCTCGCGACTAGGGTCTTCTTTGTCCTCCGTACGCAGCGGTCGCCACTCGGCCGTCAAGGATGCCGGCCAACAGAAGCCGTTGCACGAGAGCTGTGGGGTTTGGCGTGATCGAGTTCGAGTCAGTCGGCAAGACATTCCGGGATGGCACAGTTGCGGTCGTCGACCTCAATCTCATCGTGCCCTCCCACAATTTCACCGTGATCGTCGGTCCTTCCGGCTGCGGTAAGACAACGACCCTCCGCATGGTCAACCGGATGCTGGAGCCCACTACGGGTCGGATCACCTGGGACGGCACTCCACTTCGTTCCATGCGCAAGACCACGTTGCGCCGCCAGATGGGGTATGTCATCCAGAACGGCGGGCTGCTTCCGCACCGGACGGTACTGGAGAACATCAGTACCGTGCCTGCGCTGCTCCATTGGTCCAAGAAGAAGATCACGAAGCGGTCGCTGGAACTGCTGAAGAGCGTCGGTCTGGAACGTAAGCTCGCACACCGCTATCCAGCTCAGCTGTCAGGTGGGCAGCAGCAACGGGTGGGTGTGGCGCGGGCCCTTGCGGCCGACCCGCTGGTGCTGCTCATGGATGAGCCGTTCTCCGCGGTCGATCCAGTCGTCCGCAGCGAGCTGCATGAGTTCTTTCTCGGCCTGCAACGTGAGCTAGGCAAGACGATCATCTTCATCACCCACGACATCGACGAGGCCATCAAGCTGGGGGACCAGGTTGCCATCATGCGGGTCGGCGGCCGTCTCGCCCAGGTGGGTACGCCGCAGCAGCTGTTGGATGAGCCCGCCGACGCCTTCGTGGAGGGTTTCGTCGGTCGCGACCGGGGTTTTCGTTCCCTCTCGTTTCAGCCTGCAAGCGTGCTCAGCCTGGATCGAGTCAAGGTGGTGCGAGAAGTAGAGGCTGCGAGCGGCCCCGCACCGATTCTGGTGATCGATGGCGACGCGCGGCCCGTTGGCTGGGCGGATCCGGAGCGCCCTGGCCGCGTTTTCCCCCTGGGCTCGACGTTCAGCCCGGAGACGGATTCGCTTCGTGCGGCACTTGACTCTGCACTGACCTCGCCACACGGGCTCGCCGTCGCCGTAAGGGCCGAAACTGGCCGCTATGCAGGCGTGGTGAGCGCCGACAGGATCCTTGCCAAGGTGAAGGACGTACGCGTATCGATCGCCGAATCAATCGCGATTCGTGAAGCCGAAGCGGCGCGAGCCTATGAACTGCTGGCCGAACCCCAGGTTGGCCCGGAGCCGGTAGGCGCACCCGAGGAGGCGTACGAATCAACCGAGGTATACGACCAGCTGGCCGATCAGCCGCAGGGGTACGAATCGGACCAGGTGTATGACCAGCAGGCCGAACCAGAGCGGACGTACGAGTCGACCGAGCTGTATGACCAGATGGCTGATCAGCAGGAGCCAGACGAATCGGGCCAGCTCTACGAATCGGGCCAGGTGCTCGACCAGCAGGCAGAGCCGGAGCAGGCGTACGAATCGGGCCAGGTGTACGAATCGGGCCAGGTACTCGACCAGCAGGCCGAGCCAGAGCAGACAGAGCCAGAGCAGACAGAACCAGAGCAGACAGAACCAGAGCAGGCAGACGCATCAGGTCAGGTATATGAATCGGGCCAGGCGCCCGACCGGCGGGCCGCACCAGAGCAGTCGCGCGAATGGGACCAGGTTTATGATCACCTAGCTGCACCGGAGCCGGTGAGCAATGCCGACCCCGATGAGAATTCCGCTCAGGGCCTCCAAAGCGACGTTGCCCCACCCCAGGTCGATGCTCCGGGCGGCAAGGGCATCGACACCTTCGCCGACCTGGACTATCTCGAGGAAGAGAGCGAGTTGGCTCCCGAGCGGGAACTCTTGATCGACGATCGCCAGGTGCCTGACGAACAGGATGAGGTCCGTAAAGCCAATGGCGAAGCCAGCCATCGCCGCGGCTCGAGCGTATTGCAGTGAACCTGGACTGGGCTTGGATCGAACGCAATCTGTCGATGATCGGCAGCTTGCTGGTCGAGCACGTCATTCTCGCCCTGGTGCCAGTCGTCATCGCCTTCTTGATCGCGCTGCCGCTCGGCTACCTGGTCTCCAAGACCAGGCGGGTGGCCAACGTCTTCCTGGCCTTCATCGGCATCATCTACTCGATTCCATCCCTGGCCCTCTTTGTGATGATGCCGATGATCCTCGGCACGCAGATCCTCAATCCGGTCAATATCGTCGTCGCGCTATCGATCTACTCAACGGCGCTGCTGGTTCGCAGCGTCGTCGACGGACTGCGCTCAGTGCCCGCGCCGGTCAAACAGTCGGCTACAGCCGTCGGCTATGGCTGGCTGCGACGACTGTTCCGGGTTGAGCTGCCGCTGGCCATGCCGGTGATCTTCGCTGGACTTCGCGTCGTCATCGTTTCGAACATCGCGATTGTGAGCGTTGCGGTTCTGGTGGGGAGCGGAGCGCTGGGGAAGCTCTTCGACCTCGGCTTCGCCAGCTACTTCTATACGCCGATCATCGTCGCGCTGGTTCTGATGCTGGCACTCGCGCTGATCTTTGATGCTCTCATCCTGCTCATCCAGCGCAGGACGCTCCCGTGGTTGAGGGAACGGCCGGCATGAACCTTTTCGAATATCTGGCTGATCCGGCCAACTGGACGGGCCCCGGCGGGATTTGGAACCTGCTCCTTCAGCACCTCGGCTATACCGTGGCATCGGTAGGGCTTGCTGCGGTTATCGCCATCCCTCTCGGCATCGTCATCGGTCACACGGGTCGTGGCTCGTTTCTCGTGATCGGCCTCAGCAATGCGGCTCGCGCGATTCCTACGCTGGGTTTGCTCGTCCTCGTAGTGCTGCTTCTGGGCACCGGGATAGGGCCGATCATCGGTGTACTCGCCATACTCGCATTACCACCTGTTCTGACGGCCACGGCGGCTGGCATTCGCGGTGCTGATCATGAGGCTGTGCACGCGGCTCGTGCAATTGGCATGTCGGAGCCGCAGGTTGTGGCGAAGGTCGAGTGGCCGCTGGCCTTGCCGCTGGTGATCTCGGGCCTTCGAAGTGCAACCCTGCAGGTGGTCGCTACCGCAACGGTTGCCGCCTACAGCTCGGGGCAGGGCCTAGGTCGGCTGCTCATCACCGGCAACGCAACCCGTAACTACCCCGAAATGTTCGCAGGCGCTTTCTTGGTCGCTGTGCTGGCCATTGTCTTGGATATCTTGCTGGGCGGACTCGGGTGGCTCGCCAGGCGCCACGCCAGCCCTGGGGGCAGGAAGATGGTTCACGATCCGTCGAAGATCCCGGTTGACGTCGTTGCATAGTGGACTTCTATCCGCAAGATGGAGACTTCCAAGAATGAAGACGAAGCAAGCATTCATCGGTGTCGGTCTGGGCATCGCCGCCCTGCTCTTCACTGCATGCGGGGCCAACAACAATCCGCTGGGCGATGCGACCTCACCCCAGCCCGCGCAACCGGGACAAACGAGTGCGGCGAGTGCTCCGGTTGTGGTTGGCTCGGCCGACTTCACCGAATCCAAGATCCTGGCCGAGATCTACTCACAGGCATTAAAGGCAAAAGGCGTCGAATCATCCACGAAGCTTGGGATTGGATCGCGGGAGATCTATATCAAGGCACTCCAAGATCAGTCGATCTCAGCGGTACCGGAGTACACCGGGAACCTGTTGCTCCACTTCGACCCGAGCGCCACCGCGACCACCGCTGCGGAGGTGGACAAGGCTCTGCCGGACGTGCTGCCGAGCGACCTCAAGTCACTCAAGAGCTCCGCGGCGGTCAATCAGGATGTCTATGTCGTCACCAAGGAGTTCTCGGCCCAGCACGACATCACATCGCTGGAGGACTTGCAGAAGATCGCTGCCACCTCAACTTTGGGTGGTCCGCCCGAGCTTGCGAAGCGGGCTTATGGGCCCCCCGGCCTGGAAACGATCTACGGTGCCAAGTTCAAGGCATTCGTCCCGTATCCCAAGTACCCGCCGAAGATCAGTGACCTGGACAGCAACAAGATTCAGGTTGCGACCTTCTTCACTACCGACGCTGTCATCGCGGAGAAGGGCTACATTCAGCTCGAAGATCCACAGTCGATGATCTTGCCGCAGAACGTGGTTCCACTGGTCCGCTCCGACGTAGCCGAGAACCAGACAGCTGTCGCAGCGCTGGAGGCCGTCCAGGCAGCACTGACCACCGAGGAACTGATGGAGCTAGACAAGAAGGTTGACAACGATCGCCAGGATCCTGGTCAGGTCGCTGGGGAGTGGCTGACAAGCAAGTGCCTGGCCTAGCGCCGTCCCGCAAGCGGAGTCATTCGGCTTCGGGTGGCGCGAGCTTATGATCGCGCTCGTCCCGGTCCGCCCACTCCAGCAACTGATCGAGTCGATAGGGGTGGTCGTCGATATCGGCGTGCAGGTCCCCGAGCTCAGCGAACCGAGCCGGCATGGTGGCGATGGTGAAGTCCTTGGGATCGGCGTCAGCGATCTCGTCCCAGCGCAGGGGCGTCGAGACGACGCCTTCGGGTGTACCGCGTACGGAATATGCGCTGGCGATCGTGTGATCACGCGCGTTCTGGTTGTAGTCGACGAAGACCGAACCGGGATCCCGATCTTTACGCCACCAGGTCAGATCCACCAGGTCGCCGGCGCGACGTTCCACCTCGCGGGCAAATGCCCAGGCGGCGCGGCGTACGTCGGGATGTCCATGATCAGGAACGATGCGCACGTAGATGTGCAATCCTTTGCCTCCAGACGTTTTCGGATACCCGACCGCACCAAGCTCGCCCAACAGCTCTTGCACGATCACCGACACCCGCCGTACATCTGCGTAAGTAGCGACTGGCATGGGATCAAGATCGATCCGCCATTCGTCGGGGGACTCGACGTCTTCGCGACGGGAATTCCAGGGATGGAACTCAACGGTCGACATCTGCACTGCCCAGATGACATCGGCTGGATGAGTCACGCAGAGCTCATCGGCGTCCCGGTTGAAACGGGGAAAGTGCACTCGGACGGTCTCGATCCAGGGCGGCGCGCCGTGCGGCAATCGCTTCTGATGCACCTTCTCACCGTCGACTCCGTCGGGAAAGCGGTGCAACATGCAGGGCCTGTGGTAGAGGGCATTGACGACGCCGTCGGCGACTGAGAGGTAATAACGAGCAAGATCAAGCTTGGTCTCCCCGCGCGCGGAGAAGTAGACCCGGTCGGGATTGCTGATCTTGACGACCCGATCTCCGACCTCCAGCTCGATGCGCTCCGTCGCCATGCCAGAAACAGTAGACGAGCCCCTCAGAAACTGACACTGGTTGCCACGGCCGAGTGGCGGTGGGGCGTGTCGCGCGAACCAGTGTCAGATTATGAGGGAATCACCCACGGTCAGCGCGACCTTAGCCACGCCAACACCGCCAGTACGCGGCGATTGTCGGAGCCGACGTCTGGCAAGTTGATCTTGGCGAAGATGTTGGAGATGTGCTTCTCGACTGCCCCGCTGGTGACCACTAAACGTTCCGCGATGGCGGCGTTGCTACGCCCCTCGGCCATCAGCGCCAGTACCTCCTTCTCACGGGTGCTGAGTGCGGCGAGGGGGTCCGCCCGCCTGGCGACGAGGAGCTGGGCGACAACCTCGGGGTCGAGGACCGTGCCTCCCGCGGAAATCGTCCGCAGGGCATCGACGAGCGTGTCGAGTGAGGTGACTCGATCCTTTAGCAGATAGCCCACCCGACCTCGGCCATCGGAGAGGAGTACGTCGGCGTAAGAGAGCTCGACATACGCCGACAACATCAAGATCCCTAGGTCGGGCTGGGAAGCGCGAGCCTCGACCGCCGCGCGCAACCCGTCATCGGTCATCCTCGGCGGCATCCGGACATCCACGATGGCGACATCGGGCCGCTGCTCGGCGACGGCCCTCAGGAAGCTGGGAGCATCCTCGACAGCGGCCACGACCTCGCAGTCGACCTCGGTCAGCAGCCGAACCAAACCCTCACGCAGTAGCACGGAGTCATCGGCCACCACCACACGCACGTGGCATACGCTGCCACAGCCCATTTGTTCGGGCGTTCGCGCATCGCGCTGGCGACCCCCACCACCGACTTGTCAGAATCTGAGCACCAAATATGGTGCTCAGATTCTGACAAGTCGATGTCAGGGCTGCAGCGGAATCGTCGCGGTGAGCTGCGTTGGGCCACCCGGTGGAGAGGACACAGTCAGAGTCCCATCGACTCCGGAGAGCCGGTCGGCCAGACCCGACAAGCCCTGGCCCTTGGCAATTGAGGCGCCACCGATCCCATCGTCGCTGATATTGATCACTGCCAAAGCGCCGACGCGGCGCAGCTCCACCGAGGCATGCCGCGCCTGACTGTGCTTTTCTACGTTCGCCAGCGCTTCGGCGACCACGAAGTACGCCGCGTTCTGGGCAGCATCGGACAGTTGCAGATCGTCGACCTCAACCGATGTGGGGATGGTGCCACGTGCAGCAAGCGCTGTGATGGCCGCGTGCAGGCCGCGTTCAGCCAGAATCGGCGGTGCGATGCCGCGGGAGAGCGTACGAATCTCGGCGAGCGCGTCCTGCGACTGCTGCAAGGCCTCGTTGAGCAGGGCACGCGCCTGGACCGGGTCGTCGTCCAGCCGACGCTCCGCGGCGGACAGATCCATCCCGAGCCTGACCAGACGCTGCTGCGGACCGTCGTGCAGATCACGCTCGAGCCGTCGCAAGGTGTGCACCTCGGCCTCGCCAGCGGCCGTACGACTCTGAGTCAACTCGCTGACCTGCTGACGCAGAGCCGGCGTCTCGTCGACCAGCAGTGCGTACGCCACAGCCCCGTGGAGTCGCACGAGTCCACGCAACACAAAAGGAGCCGTGATCAACAGCAGCGCGCCGAGCACGCTATTGAACGTGAGTTCGGCAAACCGGCCGGGATAGCCCAGCAGAGCTGGCAGGCCCTCGGTCGGCTCCGGTAGCCAGCGGCTCCAGAACCAGTAGGTGACGCCACCGAGGCCACCAAAGACCCAGGTCAGCGCAAGCGAAAAGGTGATGGTGCTGAGGATGAAGTTGACCAGGACGTGGAGCAGATCCCGCCAGGATTGCGGGTAGGTCAGCCGCCGCAGCTTCCCACCGAAGCCCGGTCCAGCCGCCGGATAGCGGGTAGCCGGCAGCGTGATCCCGGCGTAATTGAGCAGCGCGATCGTCATCCGCGACGACCACCCGGCGACAATCAGGCAAGCAACCAGGATGAACAGGCCGACGACCAGCACCAGCAGTCCCACTCCGAGGCTGAACAGGGTCGTGCAGACCACAAAGGCAGCCAGCGAGAGCGCGAACAACCCGATGATCACCGCCAGGTTGTGGCCGGTGCCTTTGATCATGGACGTCACGGGATCATCCTCGGCGGAATGGACGGCTTCCGGCGTGGCGTCGGCACGCTGGGGAAGAACGTCATAAAGATCAAGTACATCGGTGGCCGGTTCACCGCGGACATCAGAATCACTCATGCCCTCTACGTTCTTCGATTGGCATCGAAGCCACCATCAGGCTATCGGGCCAGTTTCAGATCGGGTTATCCCTACCTGAGAGGTCAGTGCGGGGCTCGCATCTCCGGGCCGGGTCCGGCATAAGGTGCAGCCGACAACTGTGCGAGCGGCAGCCGCACGATGAACTGGGTGTGACCTGGCTGGCTGCTGACACTGACGGTGCCGTGATGAGCGTCGACGACCGCCGCCACAATGGCCAGCCCGAGGCCGGTGCTACCGCCGGTCGCCGCATCAGGGGCGCGCATCCGGCTTGCATCCCCTCGGGCAAACCGCTGGAAGACGCGACCGGATACCTCCGGGGGGATGCCCGGTCCGTTGTCGGTCACGGTGAGAACCGCTTCGGTGCCGTCGACGGAAACCCCGGTGTGCACCTTGGTTCCGGGAGGGGTATGGGTACGCGCATTCGCCAGCAGGTTGATCATCACCTGATAGAGCCGGTGCTGGTCGCCCTGGGCGACCACCGGGTACTGAGGGAGATTGAGCTGCCATACATGATCAGGACCGGTGGCGCGGGCGTCACTGACCGCGTTGATCACGATTTCGCTCAGATCGCACGGTTGCAGATCCAGGTCAGGTCCGGAGTCGAGCCGCGCCAGTAGCAGCATGTCTTCGACCAACTTCGACATTCGCTCGGCCTCGGACTCGACTCGCGACATCGCGTACGCGGCATCGGTCGGGATCTTTTCTCGATCCCGCCTGGTCAGTTCTGCGTAGCCGCGGATTGCTGCCAGCGGGTTGCGCAGTTCGTGGGATGCGTCGGCCACGAATTGCCGCACCTTGGTCTCGGACGCCTGGCGGGCAGCGAGAGCCTCCTCGACATTGTTGAGCATGTGGTTGAGCGCTTGCCCGACACGGCCGACCTCGGAGTCGGGATTGGCATCCTGTGGCGGTACCCGAACTGCCAGCGCGACTTCGCCACGATCCAGCTTCAGCTGGGACACCTGCTGGGCAGTCGCCGCTAACCGATTCAGCGGGCGAAGGCTGCGCACGACCAAAGAGCGGGCCGCGAAGACGGTGCCTGCGATGACCAGCAGTGAAAACACTGCCGCGAGGGCGACCAGTTCGAGGATAGTGTCGTCGACCTGACTCAGTGGAACGCCGACTACGAGGGTTCCGACCGTCGCGCTGCCTGAAACGAGCTTGAAGCCAACGACTCGATAATGACCGAGCTCGGCAAGGGTGATGGAGCTTTTTGTTCCATCAGTTGGTACGCCGGCAAGCTGGGAAATTGCGCCGTCTGGAAGGGCCGTGACGCGAGCGCCGCGCTCGCCAGTAGCGCCGCGCTCAGTGAGCCGACCACCATCTTGGGCGTTTCCGTCAACGTCGTAAAGCACAGCAAGCGTGCCGATCGGCTGGCCCGGGCGCAGCAGTCCGCTGTCCGGGCCCTGTGCCGGTCCCGGGAAGGTGTTGACGGGATCCCGAACCCGCGCGGTCACCGCATCGAGTTGGCGGTCCAGCTGGGACATCAGCACCTGGCGGGTGGCCAAGGCTGTCGCGATGGTGATCAAGAGGGCGGCCAGCGCAACGAGCGCCGTCACCCGGATGACAAGTTGGCGCCCCAACGTGTGGCGGCCGAACGGGTCCGGCTGCATGACGTTCGGCGTACCTCGCACACCGGCAATACCCGTGCGGGCGCTTGGTTGCGCGGGGGCTGGGTAGCTCATGTAGCGGCTGGGCGCAGCACATAGCCAGCGCCGCGCAGCGTGTGAATCATCGGCGGGCGATTGGCGTCGATCTTCTTGCGGAGATAGGAGATGTACAGCTCGACGACGTTCGCTTGGCCGCCGAAGTCGTAGTTCCACACCCGATCCAAGATCTGTGCCTTGCTCAGCACTCGACGCGGATTGCGCATCAGATAGCGCAGCAGCTCGAACTCGGTTGCGGTCAACTGGATTTCCACCCCGCCACGACGTACCTCATGGCTGTCCTCATCCAGCGTCAGATCGCCGACTACCAGGATCGAATCGCTCCGGGCGAGCGCGGCCCCGCTCCGGCGCAACAGCGCGCGTAGCCGGGCGATGACCTCCTCCAGGCTGAAGGGCTTGGTGACGTAGTCGTCACCGCCGGCAGTGAGGCCGCCGATGCGATCTTCGACTGAGTCCTTTGCGGTAAGAAAGATCACCGGCACGTTGGGATCCTCAGCGCGGATGCGTCGCATCACCTCGAGCCCGTCGAAGTCCGGCAGCATCATGTCCAGCACGATCGCATCTGGCCTGGTTTCCCGGGCCACCTTCACTGCCTGCCCACCGGAAGCTGCGGTAGTGACCTGCCAGCCCTCGTAGCGCATGGCCATGGAGAGCAGCTCGGTCAAGCTGGATTCATCGTCGACCGCGAGAATCCGGATCGGCGTGCCGTCAGGTCGGGTGAGTGGTGCTGTGCTTCCATCAGTGCGAATCATGCGCCCAGCCTGACACCAGATCTCTCAAAAGCTCTATGTGTTAGCTGTGGCTTCTCTGTGAATCGGACAATGGTTGCTGTGGGCGATCACACCGCGCGCGTCGTTGATTGCGGCGTCAACTCTTCGTCGTCTTCCTCAAGCGACGGCTTTCGCCGGAACAACCGGTCGATGGAGACAGCGCCCCCACCCATGACGAACAACAGCATGCCGAGCAGCCCAAGTGCCACGTTGTACTCGTAGCCGCCCTGGTAGGTGCCGTCGGCGTTGAGCAAGGTCGGTGGCCACTTGTACCAGTTGGTGTAGGCGATGATCAGGATCTGTTCGATCAGCACTCCCAGACCGACCAGCCGGGTCAAGGCACCGACGATGAGCAGTGCGCCGCCGACGAACTCGAAGATGATGGAGCTCCACGCGGCAACATCCGCGTACGGAGTCCGGAACTGAGTCAGGTAGTCGATCTGTTCTTGAACGCCGGCGTTCCAGCGCATCCAGCCGTGCAGCAAGAGGATCCCGCCAAGTCCTAGCCTGGCAACGAGCAGGCCGAAATTCTGCAGGAAGCTTAAGAAGCTAGCCATGGATTGCTTTTCCTAGTGTCGTGGCTCCGCGACACTAGCAGGTGAGCTGGATCTACACGCTACGAAGGCGTATCCAGGCTAGTCAGCGCACCACGCCGAGAGGTGGCGATGATCAAGCCCAGTCGGTCGGAACTGTCACGAAGGAGCCACAAAGATACAGAACGGATGCCCCGCAGGGTCGGCGTAGACAAACAGCGGCTCGACTTCATCGTCAGATCGATCGGAGAGAAGTCGAGCGCCGAGAGCTAACGCTCGCTGGTGCTGTGTATGCAGGTCCGCCAAAGTCGGCACCGTGGTGTTGAGGTGCAGCATCTGCGGCCGCGGCCCTTCGGGCCACGTCGGTTCAGGCAGATGCGGCACCTGCTGGAATGCCAGCGCGACCTACCAGTGGAATCGCACAACACCAGCCAATCCAGCCCTCGGGCATCGGGCGTCCCGTCCGCCGGAGGCTCGTCGCCGGGCCGGTAGTGGAAGCCCAACAACTGTCGGTAGAACTCCGCGAGCCCGCGAGCGTTCTCGCAGTCCAAAACCACCTGGCGCAGCGTCGGTGTAGTCGGCTCAGTGGAGTCGCGCGTGGAGTCGCGCATGTTTGCCATGCTCCCAGACAGGCCGCAGTGTTCGGGCAGTCCCGGGCGTGCGAGCCTCCGTCTGACAACGTCTCAGTCGGAGCGGTGGGTGACGAAGATCGCGTTGCCTGGGTCCCCAGGAGCGTC
>DATHIJ010000193.1:0-10668 GCA_035489975.1 Propionibacteriaceae bacterium
CTGCGGGATGTGGTCGCCGATGATCGGATCACCATCTCGTGCTCGCACCATCAGTGCATTGACGTCCTCGGAGACAAGCTGCTGGCTGCCGCCCACGCAGCCGACGGCACCATTGAGGCGGTCACCCTTGACGGGCATGACGGCTGGTATCTGGGTGTGCAGTGGCATCTGGAGGATTTTGCCGACACCGACCCGATCCAGCACGGCATCTTCCGGGCGTTCGTTGAGGCCGCGACCCGGCTCGTAGGTACTTCTCAGGCCTAGCGCAACAGTGTGTCGACAGCTGCAGCGACGAAAATCAGCGCGAGGTAGGAATTCGACCAGTGGAACAGCCGCATTGGCCGCAAGGCGGCATCGGTCAGGCCACGCTGCGTACGAGCCAGTAGCTGCCAGGACTGCCACACGAGCGCGGCCCCTGTGATCACTGCGACCACTGGATACAGCCAGCCAGTGTGGGCAACAGGCCAGAGCGCCAGCGACACCAGCACTGTCACAACCGAGTACAGCAAGATCTGTCGCGCCACCGCAGGGGCCGACCGCACAACGGGTAGCATCGGCACATTCGCCGCGGCATAGTCCTCGCGATAACGCATGGCGAGAGCCCAAGTGTGTGGCGGCGTCCAGAAAAACACGACAAGAAACATCACAAACGGAGTCGGCGCAAGGCTGCCGGTTACCGCTGCCCAACCGATCAGCGGTGGGAAGCAGCCCGCGATGCCGCCCCAGATGATGTTTTGCGGTGTGCGCCGCTTCAGCCAAAGGGTGTAAACGCCGATGTAGAACGCGTTGGCGCCCAATGCCAGGGCCGCGGAAAGCCAATTGACGAAGTATCCGAGCCACAGCGTCGCCGCGATTCCCAAGATCACTCCGAACACCGTCGCACCCAGCGGGCCGACGGCGTGCCGCGGCAGCGGGCGGCGACGGGTACGCCGCATGCGTTCGTCGATGTCGCGGTCAAGTACGCAGTTGAAGGCGTTGGCGCTGGCGGCAGCCAAGCAACCGCCGATCATGGTAGCCAGCACGATCTTGAGCGGAGGGACTCCACCGGCAGCGAGAAACATGGCCGGCACGGTGGTCACTAAGAGAAGCTCGATGATCCGGGGCTTGGTGAGTCCCAAGTAGGCGGCGGCAACGTGGCGAGCATGAGTGACTTGCTGGCTACGGCGAACTGCCCGAACCCCAAGATCAACACGGGCTACCCGGTCGTCGTCGGCGGCGGCCACTCGACCTGGTACGTCGATGCTCGTCACAGGCTCTACTCACTCACTGTTAGGCGACTCTGGTCCCCGGCGACACCCATCCTCAAAAGCGCAGTCACCGAGGCTGAGTCTAGGGCCCAGCGTTGGAATTGACACTCACACTCGCGTTCTCGTGTGAGCTGCTCGCGCCATGCCGACGCTCGCAGCTCGCGGGGGGTTGGTCAGTCACGGGGAATGTTCTCCGCCTGGCCCTATATCCCGCATCAACTCGCCCCCGATAGGCTCGCATTGTCCGGGCTGTCCCAACCAGCAGCCCCGCAGACCCGTCTCGGAAGGATCTTCTGGCACGTGAGTGTGACCGATACAGACATCTCCGGCTTAGTTCTCCCCGAGGGGTGGACCGAGATCGACTCGCAGGCCGTCGACACCGTACGCGTACTGGCCGCCGACGCGGTGCAGAACGTTGGCAATGGCCATCCAGGCACTGCGATGAGCTTGGCACCGGTCGCGTACCTGCTGTTCCAGAAGGTGATGCGGCACAACCCGAGCGACACGCATTGGCCCGGGCGGGACCGGTTCGTGCTGTCCTGTGGACACACCAGCCTGACCCTCTACATTCAGCTCTACCTCGGCGGCTTCGGGCTCGAACTCGACGACATCAAGTCCTACCGATTCTGGGGATCGAAAACTCCAGGGCATCCGGAGTACGCGCACACCAAGGGCGTCGAGGTCACCACCGGCCCCCTCGGCCAAGGCGTTGCCAACGCGGTGGGGATGGCCATGTCCGCCCGCCGGCTGCGCGGACTGCTGGATCCAGACGCGGCTCCAGGCAGCTCGGTCTTCGATCATCACATTTACTGTCTCGCCTCCGACGGCGACATGTCCGAAGGCGTTGCTTCCGAGGCTTCGTCGCTGGCCGGCACGCAGCGACTCAACAATCTGACTCTTATCTATGACAGCAACCGGATTTCAATCGAGGACGACACCAAGATCGCCCTGAACGAAGACACGGTCGCTCGCTATGCCGCGTACGGCTGGCATGTACAGACCGTGGACTGGACTCACGGCGACGCCCATCACTACCAGGAGAATGTGGCTGCGCTCGCTGAAGCGATCGAGGTGGCAAAGAAAGTCACAGATCAGCCGACCTTCATCTGCCTGAAGACGATCATCGGTTGGCCGGCTCCCAAGCTCCAGGGCACGGGCAAGGCCCATGGAGCCGCGTTGGGTGACGAAGAAGTTGCCGCGACCAAGGAGGTGCTCGGCTTTGACCCAGAGAAGACCTTCGTTGTTGCCGATGAAGTGATCACGCACACCCGCCAACTGATCGAGCGCGGAGCGCAGGCTCAGCAGGACTGGCAGCAGGCCTTCGACAGCTGGGCCGTGGCCAATCCCGAGCGCAAAGCCCTGTACCAGCGGCTGATCAACAACGAGCTCAGCCCTGGCTGGGAGGAGGTACTGCCCAGTTGGTCGGCCGATCCCAAAGGCATTGCGACCCGGGCAGCTTCCGGAAAGGTGCTCAGCGCAATCGCGCCCGAGTTGCCTGAGCTCTGGGGCGGCTCAGCCGACCTCGCGGAATCCAACAACACCACCCCGGAGGGTGAGCCCAGCTTCCTGCCATCCGATCGGCAGAGCAGGCTGTTTCCCGGTAATCCTTATGGCAGGGTGCTGCACTTTGGTGTCCGCGAACACGCCATGGGTGCGATCCTGAATGGCATCAAGCTGCACGGGGGGTTACGGCCGTACGGCGGCACGTTCTTGATCTTCAGCGACTACATGCGGCCTGCGGTACGGCTCGCGGCGCTGATGGAACTGCCGGTGATCTACGTCTGGACTCACGACTCGATCGGTCTGGGCGAGGACGGCCCCACGCACCAGCCGATTGAACACCTCGCCGCACTGCGGGCGATCCCTGGACTCGATATGGTCCGTCCGGCCGACGCAAACGAGACCGTCGCCGCCTGGGCGACGATCTTGAAGAACAACGACCGGCCAGCCGGACTGGCCCTCACCCGGCAGGCCGTGCCCATCTTCCCCCGTGGCGAAGACGGCTTCGCCGATACTTCTGAGGTAGCCAAAGGCGGCTACGTTCTCAAAGACTGCGACGGAACCCCCGATGTGATCTTGATCGGAACCGGCTCCGAGGTGCAGTACGTTGTGGCGGCCCAGAAGCTGCTTGCCGAGCAGAACATCAATGCGCGAGTGGTGTCGATGCCATGTCGGGAGTGGTTCGACGAGCAGGACCAGGGGTACAAAGATTCCGTCATCCCGCCTGAGATCAAGGCGCGCGTCTCGATCGAGGCCGGGGTCGGCATCGGCTGGCGTGACCTCGTCGGTGACGCCGGGCGAGTCATCAGCATCAACCACTACGGAGCCAGCGCGGCTGCGAATGTGTTGTTCAAGGAGTTTGGTTTCACTCCAGAAACAGTCGTCGCAGCCGCCCAAGAGAGCCTCGATGCGTCAACTGGGACTATCGCTCCCACGCATCCGGCAGCCAGCGGGCCGCGGGGTCCCGCAGACGTAGAGGCCCACCCGGGCGTCACGATCAGCTGAGCCCAGCTGACGCCACCACCTACTCATCCAGGAGAACTGATCATGAATGAACGGCTCAAGGCCCTCGCAGATGCAGGCGTCTCCATCTGGCTGGACGACCTGTCTCGTGAGCGCATTACCTCGGGAAACCTGGCTGATCTCGTATCCAACTACTCGGTCAGCGGAGTCACAACCAACCCGACGATCTTCGCCACGGCGCTTGCCCAAGGTCATATGTACGACGACAAGGTCAAAGAGCTTGCGGCACGCAACGCAGACCTCCACGACGCCATCAAGGTATTGACCACTGACGACGTACGCGACGCCTGTGACATCATGGCCGCCACCTTCGCGGCGACCGACGGCGTCGACGGCCGAGTGTCCATCGAGGTCGATCCGGATCTGGCCGACGAAACCGACGCCACCACAGCGCAGGCCACCGACCTGTGGAAGATCGTTGACCGACCCAACGTGCTGATCAAGATTCCCGCCACCAAGGCTGGCCTGCCATCGATTGCCTCGGTCACCGGTGAAGGTGTCAGCGTGAACGTGACGCTGATCTTCGCTCTGGAGCGCTACCGCGAGGTGATCAACGCCTACCTGACTGGGTTGGAGCGAGCCTCCGAGGTTGGCCATGATCTGAACAAGATCCACTCGGTGGCTTCCTTCTTCGTTTCTCGGGTAGATACCGAGATCGACAAGCGCCTGGAGGCAATCGGCTCCGACGAGGCGCTGGCGCTGCGCGGCAAGGCCGCCATCGCGAATGCCCGGCTGGCGTACGCGCTGTATGAGGAGGAGTTCAGCAGCGAGCGGTTCGCCGCGCTGGAAGCAAAGGGAGCCAACCGACAGCGGCCGCTGTGGGCCTCGACCGGGGTCAAGAATCCTGACTACTCCGACACCATGTACATCACCGAACTCGTCGTGCCGAACACCGTGAACACCATGCCAGAGAAGACCATGATGGCCTTCGCTGATCACGGCGAACTGCGCGGCGACATGGTGAGCGGCACCAAGGCGGAGGCGCAGCAGGTGCTCGACGACTTGGAGCGGGTTGGCATCTCCTATGACGACGTAGTCGACGTACTGGAACGAGAGGGCGTCGAGAAGTTCGAAGCGTCGTGGAACGAACTGGTCATCGACGTTCAGCAGGAGCTCGAGGCTGCCAAGGCTGCTCTCTGACGTCACTGCCAACCAGCTGCGAGCGTCGGCAATCGCGCGAGCAGCTCTAAAGAGGGAGCCGCCGCGTGATCACTGTGATGCGTCCCAACCCGCTTCGCGATCCCCATGATCGGCGGCTCCCGAGGATTGCCGGACCCTGTGTGCTGGTGATCTTCGGTGTCACCGGCGACCTGGCAACCAAGAAGCTGATGCCGGCGGTATACGACCTTGCCAACCGCGGTCTGTTGCCGCCTGGTTTTGCCTTGGTCGGGTTCGCTCGGCGCGACTGGAAACACCGGGACTTTGCACAGATCGTGCATGCCGCCGTCAAGCAGCATGCGCGCACCGACTTCCGAGAGGAGGTATGGCAGCAGCTCTCCGAAGGCATCCGATTCGTGCGCGGGGAGTTCGGCGATGAGGAGGCCTTCAGCAGGCTAGCCGAGACGATCACCGATCTCGACGAAGCACGGGGTACCGGCGGGAATCACGCGTTCTACTTGTCCATCCCGCCAGGGCTTTTCCAGCCAGTGATCGATCATCTGCGCACGCATGGACTGGCTGAGGAGCATCCCGGGCGGTGGAGCAGGGTAGTGATCGAAAAGCCGTTCGGCCACGACCTGGAGAGCGCACGAGAACTGAACCGGATCGTCTCCAGCGTTTTCCCCGCCTCCTCGGTGTTTCGCATCGACCATTACCTCGGCAAAGAGACTGTCCAGAACATGATGGCTCTGCGGTTCGCCAATCAGCTGTTCGAGCCGGTGTGGAACAACCACTACGTCGACCATGTCCAAATCACGATGGCCGAGGACATCGGGATCGGCGGCCGCGCCGGTTACTTCGATGGCATCGGCATCGCCCGCGATGTCATCCAGAACCACCTCCTGCAACTGCTCGCACTCACTGCGATGGAAGAGCCGACCTCCTTCGAGGCCCGCCAGCTCCGCGCTGAAAAGCAGAAGGTCCTCGCCGCTGTCCGGCCACCGGAGCGGATGGATCTGCAGACGGCGCGAGGTCAGTATGCGGGCGGCTGGGCCGGCGGGGAAAAGGTGAAGGGTTATCTGGAGGAGGATCGGATCCCGCCCGACTCCCGAACCGAGACCTATGCAGCCATCCGCCTCGACATCGAGAACCGTCGCTGGGCTGGCGTGCCGTTCTACCTGCGGACTGGCAAGCGCCTGGCCCGGCGGGTGACCGAGATCGCCCTGGGCTTCAAACGTGCGCCGCATCTCCCCTTCAGCCAGACCGAGACCGAGGAGCTGGGCTACAACGCAATTGTGCTGCGGATCCAGCCGGATGAGGGCATCACCTTGCGCTTTGGCGCCAAGGTGCCAGGTACCCAGATGGAGATCCGCGAGGTGAACATGGATTTCGCCTACGGTGGGTCGTTCACCGAGTCTTCACCCGAGGCGTACGAGCGGCTGATCTTGGACGTGCTGCTGGGCGACCCACCGCTGTTCCCGCAGCACCAAGAGGTGGAACTCTCCTGGGAGATCTTGGATCCGATCTTGGACTACTGGGCAAGCCTGCCGGGCCAGCCCGAAGAATACGAGCCTGGATCGTGGGGACCCAAAGGTGCCGACGCCATGCTGGCACGCGACGGCTTTAGTTGGAGGCGGCCATAATGATCATCCCCCTTTCCAGCACCACCTCGGCGAAGATCTCCGCGGAACTACTCCGCGCCCGGCGCAGCGCGGGCAGCCCTGCGCAGGGCATGGTGCTGACCTTGATCATCGTCTGCGACGAGTCCGAGTATGCGAGCGCTTTGGAGGCCAGCATCGCGGCGGGCCGCGAGCATCCGTCCCGGATCCTGCTGGTGGTCACTGCGGGAGGACGGAACGCTGGGCTGGACGCAGAAGTGCACATCGGCGAGGGCACCCCAGGGGAGGTCGTCGTGATCAGGATGCGCGGTGTGGTCGCGTCACATCCTGCCTCGGTGATCCGGCCACTCCTGCTGCCCGACTCCCCCGTTGTGATCTGGTGGCCCGGTAAAGCGCCGAACAACCAGGCTGCCGACCAGCTGGCACAACTATCGATGCGCCGGCTGACTGACGCGGCAGCCTCACACCGACCTCTTGCAACGCTCAAGGCACGCGCCCGCGACTACAGCCCTGGTGACACTGACTTGAGCTGGACCAGATTAACGCCGTGGCGGGCCTTACTGGCCGCAGCGCTGGACCAGTACCCGGCCAAGATCAAGTCCGTTCTCATCGAAGCCGATAACGGCAATCCTTCCGCTGACCTGCTGGCGGCCTGGCTGCAGTTGAGGCTGAACGTCGGAGTCACCCGCAAGATCAGCAACGGGCCGGGTTTGACCGCGGTGCGGATGACTACGGCAGCCGGCGATATCGCGATCACTCGGCCTGACGGTCTGCTGGCGTATTACGCCGTACCAGGCCAGCCGGAACGACTCGTCGCCCTCAAGCGACGCGACTACACCGAACTGATCACTGAGGAACTGCGCCGGATGGACGCCGATGACGTCTACGAACGGGCGGTCAAGTCATTGCTGGACGGGGCTCGGGGGACGGGCAGCACCAGCTCCGCGACCAAGAGGGCAGGCAGTACGAAGGCATCAGGAAAGAAGGCATCTGCCAGCAAGGCCGCAGGCAAGAAAGCCGACAGCAAACGCAGGGTTGCCAAGCAAGTAGCAAGGGGGCGCTAGATGGTCGCGACCCGCCCCGAGATCTTGCTTCATGCCGGGGCGGACGAGGTCGCAGAGGCTCTGGCCGCGCGCCTGATGGCGCGGCTCACCGAGATTCAACGGGACTTCCGAGTTCCCCAGCTTGCGCTCACCGGCGGTCGGATCGCCACGCGGGCCTATCAGAGCCTCGCCAACGAAGGGCCGAACTCCGCCGTCGATTGGTCCCGGATCGAGCTGTGGTGGGGCGACGAACGCTTCGTACCCGCTGATCATGCGGACCGGAACGCGAAGCAGACTCTTGACCTGCTTGCGGCGCCGCTTGCGCTGGACCCTGCGCGAGTCCATGAGATGCCGGCAAGCGATGGTGGCCTCGATCTCGATCAGGCGGCCGAGGCGTACGCCCGGGAGCTGGGCGATGTCATTTTCGACATCTGCCTGCTCGGCATGGGGCCAGACGGCCATGTCGCCTCGATCTTTCCTGAGCATCCCTCTTCATACGCAGATGGCGACGTGATCGCCGTACGATCCTCGCCCAAGCCGCCACCGGAGCGGATCAGCCTCACCCTGCCAGTCATCAACCGGTCACAGGAGGTCTGGTTCGTTGTGAGTGGCGCTGACAAAGCCGCCGCAGCGAAGATGGCGCTGCTCGGCGCAGGGCCAGTGCAGGTACCGGCTGCCGGGGTCTCAGCGGTCGAGCGCACGCTCTGGTTGATGGATCGGGACGCGGCAGCACAGTTGCCCACCGATCTGCAGCAACGCGGCCGAATCTAAGCCGCCACTCCTAGAGCGTCCATCTGAAAGATCGCGACCAGCCGTCCGGACTTTCACGCTCATAGAAGCGATGGGCATCGACCCGGGCCGATCCGGACTCCAACCCGAGCCAGGCGGCGCCATGGTCGCGAGCCCAGCTTTTGGCCGCATCCAGCAACGCCTTCCCGATCCCGCTGGAGCGACGGTGCGGTGCCACGGCCAGATCCTCCACCCAGGCTCGTTGCCCGAACCTTATGGAGACAATGTCGAGATAGACCGTTGCGAACCCAACGAGTGTCTGGGACTCGTCCGCCACCAGAACGGCCGACCGATCGTCCGCAATTGCTTCCTCAAGCCGGCGAGCGGCGATATCCGTAGACCAGTCAGGTGGGCGTCTGCCGGGAGCGGCAAGAAGCCACTCGTAGGCAGTGGTGAGGGTTCGCCCTTCACCCGGTCGTGCCTGCCGGATCATGCCCGCGATTTTCCCGACGCTCGCAGCCTGCTTGCTTTTCGAATACAAACGCAGGTTCAGTAGATGACCTCACCGCGTTCGCGTCGCGCCCGGAGGGCTTGCAGCGCCTCAGTGAGGATGTCGGCCGCCTCTTTATCGGTGCGGCGCTCCTTGACGTAGGCCAGGTGGGTCTTGTACGGCTCGATCTTCGGCGGTGGAGGTGGATTCAGGGAGTCGAGGTTCGCTGGTAAGCCGCATCGCGGGCAGTCCCAGGCATCAGGAATGGCGGCATCTGCGGCAAATGCGGGCCGCGTTTCATGACCGTGTGCGCAGAAGTACGAGACGTAATTTCGCGGCGCAGCATCGCCCCGCTCCGCCTCGCCCATTGGACCAGCGCCCACCCGGCTACCACGAATGGCACTTCCACCAGCCACGTTCTTTCTCCCTCGCCATTCCTAGCTGTGGATAAGTTAGTGTCTTTTTTCTTCGATTGACCTGGCCGGTGGTCTTGGCAGTCAGCCACCCAACTTGTAGAGCAAGTTGAGCGCCACAATTGCCGCAAGCCAAACCACTCCGATGACGATGGTGATCCGGTCGAGATTTCGTTCTGCGACTGAGGACCCACCGAGGGAGGAAGAGATCCCACCACCGAAGAGATCAGACAAGCCGCCGCCGCGGCCTTTGTGCATCAGTACGAACAACGCGAGCGCGACACTGGTGATCACCAAGACGATGGAGAAGATCAGGATCGGCACGGTCACCAGGGGTACGAGCACGCAGGTAGCCTAACTCACCGATTCGAGAACAAGTCAAAACTCCACCAGGACGGGACTTGCCGCCTGCTCAGATCACTGGCATGTCGTAAAACCGCGCAATAGCGGAAAACTCGTCGACCTTCAGGCTGGCGGCGCCGACCAGACAGCCGTCGATATCGGGTTGGGCCATTAAGGCCCCAACGTTCCTCGCGTTGACCGATCCCCCGTAGAGAATACGAATCCGGTCGGCGACTTCGCTGCCGTGCCGCTCGCGGATCCAGCCTCGGATCGCCGTACAGACTTCCTGGGCGTCCTCCGGGGTGGCCACACGACCAGTGCCGATCGCCCAGACCGGCTCGTACGCGATGACCATATTCGCGACCTGCTCCGGCGTCAGGCCAGTGAGCGCCCCCTCCACGTGGTCCAGCGTGTCGGGCACATGGCGGAACTGCTCTCGGACGGCCAGGCGCTCGCCGACGCAGACGATCGGGGCGATGCCGCGCGATACGGCCTTGAGTGTCTTGGCATTCACAATATTGTCGTCTTCGCAGTGGAACCGACGCCGCTCGGAGTGCCCGACGACGACGTAGCGGCAGCCCAGCTTCACCAGCATGTCGGCAGAGATGTCGCCGGTGTAGGCGCCGTTGTCGAAGGCCGACACATCCTGGGCGCCGTACCCGATCTCCAGACGGTCGCCATCCACCAGTGTTTGCACGGTCCGCAGATCGGTGTACGGCGGCAGCACGATCACCTCGGACTTCTCCGGGTCGTGCTTCTTGTCCTCCAGCGTCCACGTCAGCTTCTGTAACAGCCCAACAGCCTCGACATGGTTGAGGTTCATCTTCCAATTGCCCGCCATCAGCGGCTTGCGAGTCATGCCCTACACCCCATCATCGAGAACGGCCAAACCAGGCAGGGTCTTGCCTTCCAGATATTCCAGGCTGGCGCCGCCGCCGGTCGAGATATGACCGAACTCATCATCGCGGAAACCAAGATCACGGACCGCGGCGGCAGTGTCGCCACCACCGATGACGGACAATCCATCGATCTCGGTGGCCGCCTGCGCGACCGCCCGGGTCCCGGCAGCGAAGCTCTGCCATTCCGCGACGCCCATCGGTCCATTCCAGAAGACCGTCTTGGCCTTTCTGATCACGCCTGCGAAGACCCGCGCCGAGTCCGGGC
>DATHIJ010000194.1:0-6022 GCA_035489975.1 Propionibacteriaceae bacterium
CTGATGTACGGCCGGCTTCCTGCCACGCTCGGGCTGATCAGGCAAGCGAAGCCAGGTGGATTCTGTCCAGCGTGCCGAGTGCTGATGAGGGCCCGCGACGCCAGACGGGAGCTGGCCAAGCCCATGGTGGTGGCCTTGGTCGTCCTCGCGGTCGCCGGCATTGCCTGGGCGGCCATGGTCCACCATTCGCACGCCATGGCCGGAATGGATATGGGGCTGGGCCCGATCGAGTCCTTCGCCGTGACGTGGGTCGTGATGATGGCGGCGATGATGTTGCCCTCCGCGATCCCGGTGGTCCTCGAGTTTGCGCGGACGGCCGAAGGGCGAAGGGGATGGCCGGTCGCCACTGGAGTGCTTGCGGTCACGTACCTCGGCGTGTGGCTGATGTTCGGCGTGGTGTGCTACGCGCTCTACATCGCCGCGAGGATGCCCTGGCCCAACCAGGCGGTAGTGGTTGGACTGGCGCTGGCCCTGGCCGGCGTCTACTCCGTCAGCCCGATCAAACGGGCGAGCCAGGCTCGCTGCCGCGAGCTGTGCGCGCTGCATGGGCCGCTTCCCTTCAACCTGATGCGGAGCGCCGCCGTCGTGGGCGCGCGCTACGGGCTCAGCTGCTTTGGATGCAGCGCGGCGCTCATGGTGGCCATGGTCCTCATGGGGATGTCCGGCCTATGGTGGATGGTGATCCTGGGCATCGTCGTCCTCATCTACAAGCTCGCGCCTCCGCTGCGAATGCGATATGAACTGGTCTTTTCGCTCGCTCTGGCGGCGCTCGGCGTCGCTTACCTCCTGACAGTTCCAGTAGGCTAATCCCTTGCGGTCCTGGAGGACCTACGCTATGAGACGGATCGCTTTCCTGCTGGTTGGAGTTGTAGCGCTGGCCGGCGTGGTCGCCTCCATGGCCTCCCTATCTGGCCAGGCCCGGGACGACCTGGCGAGCAAGCTTGCTCGGCGCGAAGTCCAGCGCTCGCCGTCATCGATTCCAGGTCGCGAGATCGTGCAAGTGGAGACGTTGATTCCGGTGGGAGTCGAATCCGGATGGCACGTTCATCCAGGTGAAGAGGTCGGGTACATCATCGCCGGCCAGGTCGAGATGATGGTACAGGGACGTGCCACCGTAGTACTGCACGCAGGGGATGGATTCCTCATCCCCCCGCGGACCCCTCATAACGCGCGCGACCTCGGCCCGGACACCGGACGGATGCTGTCGACTTATATCGTCGAGACAGGCCAGCCGATCGCGACGTTCGTGGGCGAACCCGTCCAGAGGTAGGGCGTTCAACCAACCTCAAGACCGCGAACCAGCGCAGTAGTCGCCATAGGGCGGGAAGCTAACGGAAGGACACGGCCAGGAGCAGCGGTGCTCAAAGGAGAGAATCAATGACCATGCTCATCAAGACGCTTGTCGCAGTCGCGGTTGGCACAGTGCTCGCCACCAGCGCCCTCGCCCAGGGCGCGAGAGAGGTCCGAGGCCCCTCACCGTTCGCCGTCCCCATCGCGAACGAGCCCGCACCCAAGCTGATCGTGGACCCTCCGCTTCCCGGTCCGCTGGCCCGGGGCGCCGTCCTGATCCCGTACCGGGTGGAGAACTTTCGCATCTTACCGGTGCTCGGGGCGGGCGCGCTCAGTCTATCTCCACGGGTCGGGCATCTGCACGTAACCGTCGACGACCTGCCTTGGCGCTGGGGGGACTTCAGTGACAACAATACGATCGTCGTGGTCGGGCTGCCGCCCGGCCAGCACAAGGTGCTGATCGAGCTGGCCGACCCTGAGCACCGCGTCTTCACCGGACAGACGGTCACGTTCACAGTGCCTGCCCCGACGAAATGACTCACGCGGGTCGAGTGGGGCGTGCCTAGCGCGTGATCCGCACTCTGAAAGCTGTCTGTGCCTCAGCAAAGGAGACGTCGATGAGAGTCGTCAGAGCCGCCGCGGTCCAACTGAGCCCCGTGCTCTATAGCCGCGAGGCAACGGTCGACAAGGTCGTGCGGAAGATCCACGACCTTGGCCAGCAGGAGGTGCAGTTCGCCACGTTCCCGGAGACCGTGGTCCCTTACTACCCGTACTTTTCCTTCGTCCAGCCCCCCTTCCAGAACATCGCCGGACCCGAGCAGCGGAAGCTGATCGACCAGGCAGTGACGGTGCCGTCCCCTGCCACGGACGCTATCGGCGAAGCCGCCAGGCAGGCGGGAGTCGTCGTGTCCATCGGCGTGAACGAGCGTGACGGCGGAACCCTGTACAACACTCAGCTTCTCTTCGATGCCGACGGTGCCTTGATCCAGAGGCGCCGCAAGATCTCACCCACCTATCACGAGCGTATGATCTGGGGCCAGGGCGACGGCTCGGGCCTGCGGGCTGTCGATAGCACGGTCGGCCGCATCGGCCAGCTGGCGTGCTGGGAGCATTACAATCCTTTGGCGCGGTACGCGATGATGGCCGACGGCGAGCAGATCCACTCCGCCATGTATCCGGGTTCCATCTTCGGCGACCTGTTTTCCGAGCAGACCGAGGTCAATATCCGGCAGCATGCGCTGGAGTCTGCGTGCTTCGTCGTCAGCGCGACCGCCTGGCTGGATCCCGACCAGCAGGCGCAAATCATGAAGGACACCGGCTGCAGCATCGGCCCGATCTCCGGCGGCTGCTTCAGCGCGATCGTGGCACCCGACGGAACCCTGCTGGGCAAGCCCCTCCGCTCGGGCGAAGGCGTAGTCGTCGCCGACCTCGACTTCGCGCTGATCGACAAGCGCAAGCAGCTGATGGACTCGCGCGGCCACTACAGCCGGCCCGAGCTGCTCAGTCTCCTGATCGACCGCACCCCCACCGCGCACGTCCACGAACGCGCTGTGCACCCCAAGGCAGCCGCCGAGCAAGGCTCGGAGGAACGTCGTTGTCCCTGAAGTAGGCTGCTCACTGGCCGCACCGAGCCTCCCGCACTACGACGGCGGCGCTGACCGCGCCTTTACATCGCCGCTCAGCTGCCGCACGATCCCCGTAGTCCTGCGGATGTCCCCTTCGCTGAGACCGACGCCCATGGTCGACGCGAGCGCCAGGAGCCGGGCCTTGAGCTCGCGGTAGCGCGCATCGCCTTTGCGCGTAAGCCGGACGAGTTTCGAGCGCCGGTGCTTCGGGTTGTCGATGAATTCCACGAGCCCCTCGGCCTCAAGCTCATCCGCTAGCCGCTGCATGCGCTGCCGGCTGGTGGGTCGCATCTGGGCGATCTGTGGCACGGTCAGTGGACCAAGCAGCGCGAGGCTTCGCATGAAGCCGAACGCACCGCCACCCCAGCTGGTGATGAGCCCTGTCTTCTGACCGAGTGCCCGTATCCTGAAGAAGCACTGGGCCACTTCGAGCATCAGCTCGGCGATCGCCTCGGCCTTGCTGTCGATGACTGGGCCCGCCCCGGTCCTGTGTCGTGTCGACGCTATCGTCTCCATCTCCCTTCTGACCGTACCAGTCTCTCCAGTTGACACCTTAGTTGTCAACATATAGAATGACACCCTGGTTGTCGTTTTTCGGGGCGAATCTCTCGTAGCCCTAACAGTCACGGGAGCGGCCGTGGATCTTGAACCGGCTGGGCAACAAGTGAGCGACACGGGAATCGCGGGCGTCATCGCGCGACCGCCCCTGCTCTTTCTCGCCGCTCTTCTGCTCGGTCTCGCGTCCGATCGCCTGCTACCTTGGCCGTTCGCCGTTCCGGGAACCGACCCGGCCTCCTGGATGAGCGCCGGCGCGATGATCCTCGTCGGTTTGGCGCTGGCAACCGCGGGCATTCGCAACTTCTCCCGGGCAGGGACGCCAGTGCCCACGAACAAACCCACGCGTGTGCTGGTGACAACCGGCATCCACGGTTGGACCCGCAATCCCATCTATCTCGGCATCCTTCTCGTCTACGGCGGCATCGGGATAGCCGCGCGAAGCCCGTGGACCCTGATTCTCATGGTGCCTCTGGCCATCACGATCCGCTACGGCGTGGTCGCGCGCGAGGAACGGTACTTGGAGACGAAGTTTGGCGAGACCTACCGTGTCCACAGGGCCTCCGTGCGTCGTTGGCTCTGAGCGCACGAGCGGACTCGAGTCCCGAGAGCCATAACGGGGAGCCAGTCGATGAATAGAAGAAGGCGTCTCGCGACCATCGCGTTGCTGGTTTCGGTCGTTGCCTTGGGCTGCGACAACTGGCGTGGCCCTGGCTTCCGCGCCAGGGGACCGGAGATGCCTCGGCTCCGGCACGAGCTGCCACTCGCGCCGGGGATGTCGGTGGCTGATGTCGGCGCCGGCCGGGGGGAGATGACGGTGGCGCTCGCGGCGGAGATCGGACCGAGCGGGCGCGTCTACGCGACCGACATCGACCCCCAGGCACTGGAGCAGATTCGCACGCAGGTGGCGGCCGCCGACCTCCGGAACGTGACAATCCTGCCGGCCCGTGCACGCGATACCGGCTTGCCCACCAGTTGCTGTGACGCCGTGGTCCTGCGCCGCGTGTATCACCACCTGAGCGATCCGGCGGCGACGAACCTCGACCTCTTCCGCGCCCTGCGACCGGGCGGAGTGCTCGCCATCATCGACTTCCCGCCGACGTTCTCCTGGCTGTGGCCGTGGTCGCCGAAGGACACCCCGGGGAATCGGACCGGCCACGGCGTGGCGGCCAGCCTCGTGGTCGAGGAGGTCACCGCCCGCGGCTTCACGCTCGTGAAGGTCATCGAAGACTGGCCTGGTCGGGGGCCGCTGAAGAGCTACTGCGCGATCTTCCGCAAGCTCGAGGCCGCTCCGTGAGCGGCGTCACTCCGTTGCCCCGAGTCCTCCCGCCCACTTGCAAGGCGATCGTGAATTTGCTAAGCACAAGCAACCATGCACACCGGAAAATCCTACAAGCTTTTCGAGTTTCTCGATTGGACGCGAAGGGATATCTACCTCCTGATTGTTCTGGGGGTCGTGCCTGCTCTTGCATACCAGACCGGGAACATGAAATGGCTGGGCATTCCCTGGACGGTGGTGGCCCTCCTAGGGACGGCCACCGCGTTCATCGTTGGCTTCAAAAACCTGCAAGGCTACAACCGTACCTGGGAAGCGCGACAAATATGGGGCGACATCATAAGCAGCAGCCGGGCCTGGGGAACAATGAGCAGGGATTCTTTTGACGATGCAGAAAAATCAAGGGAGCTTGTCTATCGCCACCTCGCCTGGTTGACTGCCTTGCGCTATCAGCTGCGGGAGAATAGAGCATGGGAATCCGCGAGCAAGGCACACAATGCAGAGTATTTGAAGTATTACTCCATCCCGGAAATGCAAACGCCACTGGAAACGGAACTGGCGAAATTCCTCCCTCATGCGGAGCTGATGCAGGTCCTTGCCACCGGTAGCAAGGCAACCCAGATCCTGGGCCTTCAAAGCAAAGCGATAAAAGGGCTTTTCGCCAGCCAGGTGATTGTCGTGACTCAGTTCGTCGAGATGCAAAGGTCAATCAGAGACTTCCTCCTCCAGCAAGGCAGATGTGAGCGTATCAAGGATTTCCCGTATCCGAGGCAATTTGCGTCCATCAATTCCTTTTTCATCAAGCTGTTCTGCCTTTTGCTTCCTTTTGGTTTGCTCAGGGAATTCGACAGCCTCAATGAAAGCGTCGGGGGGGTAATCAAGGGACACATGGTCTGGCTGGTCATCCCCTTCAGTGTATTGATTTCCTGGATGTACACCTCGCTGGGGCGAGTCGGAGAAAGCACCGAAAGCCCGTTTGAAGGGAGTGCGAATGACATCCCGATCTCACACATGTGCCGGACCGCGGAAATAGACTTGCGGGAAATGCTTGGCGAAACCGATCTTCCGTCGCCATTGGAACCAAAGAACAATATCCTGCTGTAGCACTGGCTCCCTCCGCTAGCCCCCTATACTGCGGCCCGCTTCGTTCCACCTCCCGCGAAAGGAGCCCCACCATGCTAAGGGTCCACGTCCTCGACCGGCTTCATCGTCATTCAAGCAACGTCGCCCACGGGGTCGAGGTGCCGGCCGGCGCCAGGCTGCTGTTCACCAACGG
>DATHIJ010000195.1:0-2986 GCA_035489975.1 Propionibacteriaceae bacterium
CTGGTATGCCTTGTACGCGATCGAGAGCCCTCCAAGATCACCAATGTTCTCGCCGATGGTCAGCTGACCGTTGACTCGATGCCCCGGCGCTTGCGCTGGCTCCAAGACCTCGTACTGGGCGATCAACGCCTTGGTGCGTTCCTCGAAGGCCTCACGGTCCTTGTCGGTCCACCAGTTACGCAGCGCTCCGTCGCCGTCACAAGTAGAACCTTGATCATCAAAGCCGTGACCGATCTCGTGTCCGATCACGGCTCCGATGGCGCCGTAGTTCACGGCGTCATCAGCATGCTCGTTGAAGAACGGCGGCTGCAGGATGGCAGCCGGGAACACGATCTCATTCTTCAGCGGGTGATAGTAAGCATTGACCGTCTGCGGCGTCATCAGCCACTCCTCGCGGTCAATGGGCTGGCCGATCTTGTGCAAGGCGCGGTTCACTTCGAAATCGGCCACCCGCATCACGTTGCCGATCAAGTCGTCTCGACTGATCACCAAAGAGGAGTAGTCCCGCCATTTCGTCGGGTAGCCGATGTGCGGACGGAACTTGGCGAGCTTCGCGACCGCGCTGTCCTTGGTCTCCGCGGTCATCCAGTCAAGATCGGTAATGGAACGCCGGTACGCCTCGATCAAGTTGGCCACCAGCTGATCCAGCCGCTGCTTGGCGACTGGCGAGAAGTAACGCTCGACGTAGATCTTGCCGACCGCCTCACCCACTGAGACCTCTACCAGCGCGACGCCTCGTTTCCAGCGCTCGCGAAGCTCGGGGGTGCCCATCAGGACCGTCCCATAGAAGCGGAAGTTCTCATCGACGAACGCACTCGACAGATAGGGCGCCAGCGAACTGATCACCTTCCAGCGTGCCCACGCCCGCCATGCCGGCAGCCGGTCCGCGGTGAGCAGCGCCGACACTTCAGTGAAGAAGGACGGCTGCATTGCCACCAGCTCATTCATCTTCTCCTCGGCAATATCACCTCCCGCCAGGAACTCCCTCCAGTGCAGACCGGGAGAGCTGGTCACGAATTCATCCAGGCTCATCAGGTTGTACATCAGCCGGATGTCTCGGCATTTCACCTTGTCCCAGTGCGTTGCCGCGATCTCGGTCTCCAGATTGAACACCTGCTGCGCCTGAGTTTCCGGGTCCTCGATGCCTGCGAGCGCAAATGATGCCGACACGTGTGCTTGGTACTGGGCACGAATCGCGGCGTACTCATCGAGGCGGTAATACTCCTCGTCCGGCAGACCCAATCCACCTTGTCCGGCAAACATCACGTATCGGTTCGGGTCGCCTGGGTCAGGTTCTGCCTGAAGCGCCACCAGCCCAGGCACCGCCTGACGCGCGAAACCACCCACCATCCGCGTCAGCTCCGGCAGAGTCTCCACAGAATCGATTGCTGCGAGCAAAGGCAGGATTGGGCTCGCGCCGGCTCTCTCGACGGCGTCCTCGTCCATGAAGCTGGCGTACAAGTCGGCGATGCGACCTTCGTCCGAGCCAGGCTCACCACCCTCAAGTGTCGTGATGATGTCGCGTACGGCCGCTTCAGCTTGATCACGCAGCTCCATGAAGGCACCGGTCAGCGGCTTGTCTGCCGGGATCTCCGTGGTGTTGAGCCATGCCCCGTTCACATGACGGAAAAGATCATCTTGAATGCGGACGTCTAGGTCGAACGTAGAGAAGTCAATCGCAGCGCTCTGAGTTGAAGTCTCAGTCACCCGGACATGCTACCGACCAGTAGCCACCACCAAGCAGTCAGAGCCATTTGACGCTGAGCTGCTTCGTTGTCACCTTGACGACAGCGACCGACTTGCCCGTCAGCTCGCCGGAGCAGTTGCCGGATCGACTCTGATAGGTGCAGCTGCCAGTGAGCCTCAAGTTGAGCGGAACCTCGATAGATGCCTGCGTTCCGCTAAGAGAGACCTTGGCTTTCCGGAATGGATCATTCCCGATTTGCCGCCACGTGATCGTGCTCTTGTTGTAGCTGTACTTGGACTTGAAGTTCATCGGGCAGTTCTTCGGACTGAGCGAATTGGCGTCGAGACAGTTGTTGTAGCTCTTCCTCGTGGCCGAGATGACGGCCTTTTCGCCCGACTTGGTCAGCTGGCTCTGGATGCGGTAGGTGTCGGCCTCGACGTACGGACTCTTCACCAGCACGACGTTCTTCGATCCGTAGCCGACATAGGGCAGCCCGGTGCTGAAGGCGTACGAGCCGGGCAGCACGGCGACCGAATCCTGGTCCACTTCCACCCCATTGATCTTGACGGGAACAGATCCCCCAACGATGAAGCCGAGATCGAGGTCCTTGACAGTACGACTGAGCTTCCACGTGTCTGCGACCTTGACAACGTCGAATGATTCGCTGACGGCAGAGTTGCCGAGGCTGTAGGTGGCCGAAACCGACGTCGCGTTCTGATCGTCGACAAGAGGCACCTGGATATCGCTCAGGTCGGCGCGCTCGCCGGATTTGGCGAGCACTTCATTGGTCAGCAAAGGACCTGTCGGCGCTGGTTCGGCTGCAAAGGACAATGCGGTGACGGCATCACCGGCGGCAAGAGCCTCCAAGTAACCCCTCACTGCATCTGAAGGGCGCGCTGCCTGTGGAGCAGCGTTCTGCGATTGGTTCTGCTGTCTCTGGGTGCTGCTACCAGCATTGCCGGCCAGCCCACTGCGCGTCGCCACGACCACTGCCAAGACGGCCATCAGAATCACCGCCAGCGCGGCCGCCCCAATGATGATCAGGATCTTGCCTCTGCCCCTGCGCTGCGGTGTGCGCTGGCCTGGACCTGGGACATATGAGCGAGGCGGTGGTGATCCGTACGGATCGGGCTCAGCGCCGCCCTGCCATTCCCACGTCTGCTCGTCGGGGGCGAAGGGTCCGAAGGAGTAGCCAGAGCTGGTAGGCGACTCTCCGGGAGGCGGCTGCTGGGGATACCCGTACGGTGACAGCGGCTGCTCCGGACCTGAGCCGAGCCCGTGGCCTGGCATCGGTCGCTG
>DATHIJ010000196.1:0-3461 GCA_035489975.1 Propionibacteriaceae bacterium
TCTTTGCGGGTTCGGTGTACGCGTGCGCCAGGCTGGCGATCGTCTCGTGGGCGTTGAGCCCGCTGGGATTGGGGACGACCCAGACACGGGCGCCCGAGAGCAGGTCGACCTGCTCGCCGCCTCTGGCTTTGGGGTCGGCGAACGCCACGCGGTAGGCGGTGAGTCCAGCGACCGCGACAACCAGCGGCTGATGTAGTGCGACGAATGCCTCTAGCCGGGTACGCCCCGCCTGCAGCTCGGCGGGGGAGAGCTCATCGGCCCGGGCCGTGGCGCGATTCACCAGGTTGGTGATCCCGATGCCGCCCTCGATCAGGTACGCGCGGCCCTCATCGGTCATCGGTTTGCCTCGGCCAAGATCACGATCGACAATTCCAGCCAGCCGCAGCGCCGGATAGAAGCGGTTACCTGGATGGGCGAAATGCGTCTGTGTGGCTGCGGTCCACAGACCAGGATTGATCCCGACAAAGAGCAGCTTGAGGCCAGGGCCGACTAGGTCGGGAACCGAGGCATTGCGAAAAGACTGCAGCTCCGCTTGGGTAAAGCCCACACAGGTCACCGTAGTGGGCATCATTCGGCGACCAAGGTGACGCTACTTGCCGGCCGGAGAGGCTTGCGGGTGTTGAACCGCAATTTCAGTCGCACACGGCGTGCCCCGGTTAGCCTTTCCCCGTGATAGAGAGCGCGGGTCCAAGTGCTGACGCCCGGCGCAGGGGTCGACGCCGATTCCGCAGGGTCGTGGTCACTCTGCTTCGGGCGTTGGCATCCACCGCCGGACTGGTGGCGCTGTACTACCTGATCCCGCTGGACCCCTCCTCGATTGGTGTGTCCATCGGCCAGCTTTCAGTTGGGCTGGTAGCGCTTGTCGGATTGGTTGTCTATCAGGTCCGCGCGATCGCCAAGGCAACCTACCCAGCGCTGCGTGCGGTGGGAGCTCTTGCGACGAGCGTTCCGCTGTTTCTGCTGCTGTTTGCCGGGACCTATTACGTCATGGGCGCGTTCTCTCAGGCCAATTTCAGCGAGCCGCTCACGCGTACCGACGCGTTGTACTTCACCGTCACCGTTTTCGCCACGGTCGGATTTGGTGATATCACCGCGACGACTCAGCCGACCCGGGTCCTGGTCATGGGCCAGATGATCGCTGGCGTCGTGATCATCGGGTTGGGAGCTCGGGTGATCGTCGACGCAGTGAAGCGTGGGCAATCCCGGCAGCCTGGACAAGCCAGCGACCCCGCGCCTGACGCAGAGAGCCCTCCGGAGTAGGCCGGCATCAACTTCGAATGTGTTCCATCAAGATCGCCGAAAAGGACGAACAGTTGCGACAACCAAGGATTGCCACCATGACCCAGTGGATCGATGAGCTGCTGGTCGACGTCATCCAAGCTGGAGGCTGATGTGCCCCGGAAACCCGTACATCCACTGACAGCGGGCTGGGTCATCGTTGATGGTCTGCCGGTATTCCATCGTTTCAACCTCGACGCAGGCTCTGCTGCGCATGCGATGGTGCACGTCCACGGATTTGGCATCTCCGGCACGTACCTGGAGCCCACTGCGGCCCTCCTTGCACCGCATTACCGCACGTTCGTCCCCGATCTGCCCGGGATGGGACGCAGCATCAGGCCCGAGTCAGGACTCGACTTGCCGGGACTCGCGAAGGCGCTGATGTCCTACTGCGATGCAGTTGAGGTCGAGCGGCCGATACTGGTCGGGAATTCTCTCGGCTGCCCGATCATCATCGAGGTCGCCACGGCATTTCCCGACCGCGTCGAGCGTGCCGTGCTCGTCTCGCCGGCTGGCGGCCCGAACAACCAACCGCTCGGCAAGGCTGTTGGACAAATGGCCATGGACGGGCTTCGTGAACCGCCATCGATGTTGCCCATCGCCACGCGCGACTACCTTCGGTTCGGGGCACTCCGAAGCCTGTCCTTGTTCCGGGCGATGACTCGTTACCCGACGCTAGAACGGTTACATCATCTTGTAGTTCCAACCCTGGTGATCGCCGGTGTGCGTGATCCACTTGTCCGGATCGCCAACGCACCCCGCCTGGCCGTGCTGCCTCACGTTGACGCCGTCAGCGTCCCGGGTGCGCACGCCCTCAACTACAGCGATCCACAGCTGATCGCTGAGCTCATCAAGGCGCATATCGACGGTGAACCGCTGGTGACCGAGACTGGGCGTAGATCTGTGGTCCAGCACGTCAGCGTTGACGGTAACTAAGTGGGCTCTGGCATTTTGGGCCCTGGAGCGGGAAGCAGGTTGCTGATCACGAAGGCCACGGCCACTGCGACGACGACCTGTGGTGTTACCGCTACACCATCGACCCCCATCAGCAGCACCGCGAGCAACGTTGAGGTCAGTGGCAGCCGCAGCATTGCGGCACACATGGCGCCGATGCCCATGCCGATTCCGGCCGCCAAATTCATGCCCGGCAACCCACTGGCTGCAATACCGACCGCTGCGCCGATGAACATCGACGGAAAAACCGGGCCACCCCGAAACGCGCTCAGCGACAACCCGTACGCAATGGCCTTGCAGGCGATGAGCAAGACCATCACGGCGAGCGAATAGTCAGCCGCGTTCTCGACCAGCTCAGGCAACGCCTCCTGTCCGGAGAACAGCACCTGAGTGAAACTGCGTCCGGAAATGAGCTGGTACGCCATGGCTGTGACACCGATGAGCAGGCCAAGTGCCGCCGTAACCAACACCCGATTCAGATGCACTATCGGACGAAGCCACAGTCCAACCGAGCGGATCAACCACCCGAGAACCGCGCCTACCAGTCCCATGACTAACGCCCAACCCAGAGAGGCCAACGTGGGAGGGACGGCTGGCGGTACGGAGGTCAGCGCAAGCGAAAAGCTGCCGAGACCGGTCCAGTTGTCCAAACCGACGAAGACCAGCGCCCCAATGCCTGAGGCCAGCAGACCCGGCAGCGCCACTAGACTCAGCGTCATCCCGCTGACCCCTGCTATCTCCATGATCAAGAACGCCGCCAGCACGGGCGAGCCGAGCAGTGAGCTGATCGCCGCAAAGCTGCCAGCCGAGGCCATCATCATGAGAGCTATCGGTGGCGCGTCCTTATTCGCAAGGCGTACCGCCAACGCCCCAAGCCCGCCACCAATCGCGATCAGCGGCGCTTCCGGCCCGAGCACGGCGCCAAGGCCAAGTGTGGCCAAGGCGGCGAGAGCGATGCCTGGCAGCTCGCGTGCTGTGGCCGGACCGCCGCCGGTTTGAAAGCCAAATGCGGGCGAGTGACCCCCGTTGCCGGGAAGGTATCGGATGATCAGTCCGACCAGCAGCCCGCACAACACTAACCAGGGCAGCGGCCACCATGCGGGTGCGGTGCTCCCGAGCATCTGATTCGGCAGATCAGTGAACAAAAATCGCTGCATCGCCGCAACCAATGCCAGGAAGCCATAGGCGATGGCTGAGATGGGAATGCCTAGGACCGCCGCAAGCACAAG
>DATHIJ010000197.1:0-2936 GCA_035489975.1 Propionibacteriaceae bacterium
CGGCGGTTTGCGTTGGTCTGATCGGGCTGAGGACTTCCGGACCGAAGTGCTTGGCTTGGTCAAAGCCCAGATGGTCAAGAACACTGTGATTGTCCCCGTCGGTGCCAAGGGCGGGTTCTACTGCAAACGCCTGCCGGATCCGCGGGAGCGCGAAGCTTGGCTGGCCGAGGGGGTGGCCTGCTATGAGCTCTTCGTCTCCAGCTTGCTGGATGTGACAGACAACATCGTCGGCGGCGTGGTCGTTCCACCAGCCGATGTCGTCCGGTACGACGCCGATGACCCGTACCTGGTGGTCGCGGCGGACAAAGGAACCGCCACCTTCTCCGACGTAGCCAACAAGATCTCGGTCGACTCAGGATTTTGGCTAGGTGACGCATTTGCCTCTGGCGGATCGAGCGGATACGACCACAAGGCCATGGGCATCACTGCTCGAGGCGCCTGGGAATCGGTGCGCCGACATTTCCGGGAAATGGGCCTCGACCCCCAAACCGCCGACTTCAGCTGTGTTGGCATCGGTGACATGAGTGGGGATGTCTTCGGCAATGGGATGCTGCTGAGCAAGCACATCAAGCTCGTGGCGGCGTTCGATCATCGGCACGTCTTCATCGATCCGCAGCCTGATCCGGCGCGCAGTTTTCAGGAACGCGCGCGGTTGTTCGCGCTGCCACGCTCGAGTTGGGCGGACTATGACGTCACTGTGATTTCCGAGGGCGGGGGAGTGTATCCGCGGACGTTGAAGTCTGTCGTGATCACCGAACAGATGCGTAGCGCCCTGGGCCTCGACAGGTCGATCGAGGCGCTGACGCCTGCCGAGCTGATCAAGGCATGTCTCAAGGCACCTGTTGACTTGCTGTGGAACGGCGGCGTCGGGACGTTTGTGAAGGCGATCACCGAGAGCAACGACGAGGTGGGTGACAAGACCAACGACGTGTTGCGGGTGGACGGCTGTGAGGTACGCGCCAAGTGCGTGGCCGAGGGTGGAAACCTGGGCCTTACTCAGCTTGGCCGAGTCGAGTATGCGGAGATGGGTGGCCGAATCAACACCGATTTCATCGACAACTCCGCTGGGGTGGACACATCTGATCATGAGGTCAACATCAAGATTCTGCTGACTGGAGAGGTTGCTGCCGGTCGGCTGTCGGCGGGCGACCGTGACGAGTTGTTGGCGTCGATGACCGACGAGGTCGCCGAGGAAGTGCTCGCGGATAACTACGATCAAAACCTTGCCCTGGCTAATGCCGTGTATCACTCGGTGTCGATGGCGGGCGTTCACGAAGACTGGATGGAGCGATTGGAGAGCGGTGGGCTGCTCAACCGGGAGATCGAGCACCTACCGTCGACCGAGGCAATGGAGATCCGGCGAAGCACCCACAAGGGCCTGACCTCGCCGGAGCTTGCCGCGCTGCTCGCCTACACCAAAATCGTTCTCGAGGACGACATCTTGGCCTCGGACCTGCCCGATGACCCGTATCTGGAAGGCCGGTTGATCAACTACTTCCCGACCGTGATGCGACAGCGCTACGCCGACCAGATGCGAGAGCACCGGCTGCACCGGGAGATCATTTCCACGGTTGTGGTCAACCAGTTCGTGAACGAGTCGGGCATCACCTGTTTCCACCGACTGTCGGCGGAGACTGGAGCGCGAGCTGCCGACGTGATCCGGGCACAGGTCGCCGCTCGCGCGATCTACGGCGCCGCTGATCTCGATGAGGCCATCGCTGCACTTGATCATCGGATCAGCGCGCAGATGCAGACAACACTGCGCATGGAGGTGCGCACCCTCGTGGAGCGTGCCACTCGCTGGATGATCAACAACCGGCGTCATCCGATCGACATCGGCGCCGCTGTTGAGCAATTTTCCGATGGAGTGCACGCGCTTCGGCAGGCCCTGCCTGACATCTTGACCGGGCGCGAGAAGGATGCACTTGAGCAGCGGCTCAAGGGATACCAGGCCGCGGGGGTGCCTGACGAGCTGGCGACTGCCATCGCCGTCCTGCCTCCGGCGTACGCGGCACTGACAATTGAGGAGACGGCGTCGCGGTCCAGCGTTGACGCACTGAAGGTGGCCGCGCTGCACTTCACTCTCGGTCAGCGGCTCGGTCTCGACAGGCTGCTGGCACGGATCATCGAGCTACCCCGCGAAGACCGGTGGCAGACCATGGCCCGGGCCGCCCTGCGTGATGATCTGCATGCGGTGCACGCCGAGCTCACGGCCGCGGTCCTCAACACAGATGGAGCCGCGACCAAGGGTGCCCGGGATGTTGTGCTTGGTTGGGAGAAGTCGAACGCCGCCGTATCCGAGTCGGTGAAGACGCTGCGTTCCATCACCAGCGGTCGAGCCGACCTCGCGCGCACGTCCGTGGGTCTGCGAGTCGTCCGCCGTTTGCTTTCACGACTGTGATGCAGACCAGGATGCCGTTCGAAGATGCGTGGTAGGCCTTGGGGTATGCGGATTGACCTGCATACGCACTCCTCGGTCTCCGACGGGACGGACGCGCCAGCCGAGCTCGTACGCAAGGCGCTCGCCGCCGGTCTCGATGTCGTTGCGCTGACTGATCACGACACTTTCGACGGCCTCGATGAAGCGGTGGCCGAGGGAGAACGGCTCGAGCTTGGTGTGGTCCGCGGAATGGAGCTCTCCTGCTCTCGTCGCGGCAGCAGTGTGCACGTTCTGGCGTACGGCGCTGATCCAACAAGTCCTCGGCTGGCCGCCGAGATGGCGCGAGTCCGCGACGGCCGGCTCGGTCGGCTCGCTGGCGTACTCCGCAAGCTGGCTGCGCTTGGGGTGCCGGTCAGCGAGGCCGAGGTAATGGCCCAGGTCGGCAACAGTCCCTCGGTGGGTCGCCCGCACATCGCCGATGCGCTCATAGCGGCGGGCCATGTTCGTGATCGGCAGCAGGCATTCGACCGCTTCCTGGCCGACGGTGGTCCAGCCC
>DATHIJ010000198.1:0-10169 GCA_035489975.1 Propionibacteriaceae bacterium
ATAGCCGGCTCAACGTGGAAGTCACCGACGACGGCATCGGCGGAGCGGAACTCAGCCGCGGATCCGGACTGAATGGCCTGGCTGATCGGATCGAGACTCTCGGCGGTGCCCTTCAGATAGAAAGCCCGCCAGGACGTGGAACTCGCCTCGCCGCCGAGATTCCTCTCGACGATGAGGCGAGTTGAACGATGACCGTCAGCCGATCTTGATCCAGGGCCTGTACCCGCACTCAAGCCAATCGCCATTGTCCATAGGCTGAACAGGCGTGAGGTGGAGGTTGCCCTTGCCGTCCCTTGTAAAGGTGAAGCTCAAGGTGACGCTCGGATCCCACTCGGGGTTGAAGTTGATCTGATTTCCGGTAAACGAATAGATGGCATCTTCGCCGAAGCAGCCGCCTGCCACCTTGCCGGACTGCAGCTTCACGGTATTGGTGTGAGGGAAGAGATCGATTTCCTTGTCGTTGAACCGGCGGGCGTCTTCTTTGGTCAGTGTGTAGCGGTAGATTCCGTTCAATTCCGCAGACGCAGTCGCGGCTTTCGCGTCGGCTTGGGCTGGTGCCTTGCCGCCGCAGCCGGCCGGGATGGCCAGCGGCTCATCCGCTGGTGTCGACTGTTTCAACTCCTGAATCTGCTGAATGAAAGCCTTGGTCTGGACGTCCTGCTCAAGGCTTGTGTAGACAGTGGCGAAACTATCTCGCAGCGCTGCCAGATCCTCCTCCGAGGCGTTGGCGAAACGGCCACCCACCTGACAGGCCTTTTGGAGGTTCTCCGCATCCTTGTCGACGAGCTCGACGGAACGTTCCGCGGCTGCCTGGGCTGCTTCCTCTAGCCAGCGTCGCTGCTGATCGGACAACTCGGCGAGCCGCTCCGGATTGCCGAGCAGGACATCCATTTGCGGCCAAAGGTTGACGTTCGCCGTCGCGTACGGTGCAGCTTGCGCCAGCCCGTCGCCGCCGTAGTTGAGAAGAGTCGTATCAAACCCCTGTATCTCGCCAGCGCGGAGCGCCTCATTGCGCGAGTGGCGCTGGACCTCTTTCGAGTTGGCGCCAAGTGCCTGAATGGCCTGGGCCTGGCCCTCCGACTTAGCGGTGCCAAACGTGATGCCCCGCCAGTCTCCTGCCTCGACGAGCGGGTGCTTGACGGCGGCCGGCTTGCGCAAGCCGTCGGCGAGTACACCGAAACCGTGCACACCCACCTTGTCCAGGCCTTGCAGCATCTGGTCGGGAATGCTGGATGCAATGACAGCCTGCTCGAGCGAGTAGCTGTCGATGAGCATCGGCGCCTGCAGCGCCTGGAAGCTGGTCACGCCCATGGTGTCGAAGACCCGTGCAGCAGCCCAGCCGAGATCGGACTCTCCCCCCGATACAGCCCGGACAACCTGCTGCTCTGCATCGTTCGCATAGTCGCCATAAGCGTTGGTCACCTCGATACTGAGAGCGCCGCCAGAACGCTCCGTGACCTGAGAGACGAAGTACTCAACGCCTGGAACCGCATTCAGGTCACCGAAAGCACTGACCATATGCAGCACCAGCGGCGCCGCTGCACCGCCTGCCTTCCCAGCGGTTGGTTCTCCACCACTGCACCCCCCGGCCACAATCGCTGCCATCACCGCAAGGCCGGTCATCGCCAGTCGAGCCCGACCATTCGTCGTACGCATGATCAACTCCTTTCATTGATGCTTGCGTTTGACGCTACGAATCGGCGTCGCTCGGCACATCGTGGCTGTCTCTAGTGTGAACTGTGGCTAGCACGGACGCGCCCGGTGTGCGGTTGCATGCCAGAATCAGGCGGTGGCGGCTGTTCTGATGCAGCGAGGGCGGCTATTGCGGCTCGCCGCGGGGTTAGCAGGGATCGCCACGGCGCTGGGCTCGCTTGCCATTGTCATAGGCCCGGGGCGCAACACCACGTACGCCGGATACTCCGCTCTCGCCGCAACCCTCATGGTGGGTTCGGGCGTGGGATTGATTCTGGCCGGTCTTGTCACCTCTTTTTTCGGATCGGGTGGACGGACCGGTGATCTCGCAGTTCTAGCGGGCGCGGTTTGGTTCGCACCTGTGTGGGTTGGTTGGCACAACGGCCCTCCGCTGGTTCGCAGCGTCGCTATGCTCGCCGCCTTGTTCGCCTTTCCGCTCTTCGTGCACCTGATCCTGGCGGCGCCCAGTGGCCGGCTACGTGGGGCCGCCGCGCGGGCTCTGGTCCTCACCGTCTACCTCGAGGCCGGGTTAGTCGCGGTTGCGCTGGGACTGGTTCGAGATCCATTCTTCGACCCGAATTGCTGGGCCAACTGCACCGACAACGTGTTTCTCCTTCGCTCGCTGCCTGGCCTGGCGAGGGGAATCGAGTCGGCGCATTTATGGTTCACCGTCCTCGCAGCGATCGCCTTGATCATCATGATCGGCTGGCGGCTGCTGACAGACTCCGGCCCGGCTCGCCGCGGACTGTTGCCCTTCGCCCTGCCGGCGGCTCTGCTGGCGGGTGCCGTTATCGCACACGCGGTAGTGCTGCAACGGACCTCCCTCGAGGATCCGTCCCATCCCGCCTTTCAGATGATCTTCATTGTCGAATGCACCGCAGTCCTCCTTCTCGCCGCCGGCCTGGTTTGGTCCACGGTCCGCACGCGGCTGCAGCGCCGTGCTGTCGCCCAGATCACGGCGAACCTGGGCCAGGCGCCGCCGCCAGGATCTCTGCAGGCTGCACTCGCTCAAGCCGTCGATGATCCTGAACTTCGGATCGCCTACTGGCTATCGGATTCCCAGCGCTACGTCGATGCCGAAGGTCGACCGGTCGCCGAGCCCGCCATCAGACCCGGGCGCACGCTCACCACGCTCGTACGCGAGGGCCGGAAGATTGCGGTCGTCTCGCACACCGCAGCCGTGCCTGACCTGGAGCGGGCGATCGGCGCGGCTGTCCGGCTGGCGCTGGAAAATGAGCGGCTACAGGCCGAGATGCTGGCTCACCTCGACCAGCTGCGAGCGTCGCGTGTCCGCATTGTGGAGACCGGCGACGCCGAGCGACGGCAGCTGGAACGGGACCTCCACGACGGCGCCCAGCAGCGACTGCTGGCACTTTCTTATGACCTCCGGCTCGCCCGCGCTCAGACCCAGGCTGACGACGACGCGCCCACTGCGTCGCTGCTCACCGAGGCGACGGGCGAAGCGCAGGCGGCTTTGAGCGAGCTTCGATCCCTCGCTCACGGGATCTATCCGGTGATCCTCGCCGAAGCCGGACTCGCGCCGGCTGTCGCGACCCTCGCCGAGACCGCTGCCTTACCGGTTGAGATTCTCGCCCTGGTCGAGGATCGCTACGCGCCCGCGGTCGAGACAGCCGCCTACCTCCTCGTCGCCAAGGGGGTTGATGACGCGGCACACCGCGATGCCAGTCATGTGACCGTCGATATCGTTCAGAACGGTGAAAAGTTGATGGTCGCTGTCGAGGACGACGGAATTAACCGCACCTCGGAATTAGTCCAGCTCGCTGACCGAGTCGGGGCGCTGGACGGTCGGCTTGTGGTCGAGCCCACCCGACTGCGGGCGGAACTGCCATGCGGGTAGTGGTAGCCGACGACGTCATGCTGACCCGAGCGGGCATCGTCCGCCTGCTGAAAGACGCAGGCATAGAAGTGGTCGCCGAGGTTGAGGACGCATCTGCGCTGCTCCATCAGGTGCACCTGACCCGTCCGGACGTTGCACTCGTCGACATCCGGATGCCGCCAACCCATACAGACGAGGGCGTCGTAGCCGCTGAGGCTATCCGCAGGGAGCTTCCGGAGGTCGGCGTCCTGGTCTTGTCGGAATATGTCGAACCGGCGTATGCCATGCGGCTCATCCAGGAGCACCCGGAACGAGTTGGTTACCTGCTCAAGGAACGAGTCTTCGACATTGCCACTGTCGTGGACGCCCTGCGGCGGCTTACCGACGGCGAGACCGTGATCGACCCGACGATCGTCTCCCGCCTGGTTGGACGACGCCGCAGGGTCAATCCGCTTGCCAACCTGAGCGACCGGGAACGAGAAGTGCTTGGGTTGATTGCCGAGGGCATGTCCAACCGGGCCATCGCCGCTCGGTTGTTCGTGACCGAGCGCACCGTGGAAGCCCACGTAACCCAGATCTTCCAGAAGCTCCGGCTGGCCGAGTCACCGGACCAGCACCGCCGCGTCCTTGCCGTTCTGGAATTCCTCCGTACCTGACGGCGGTGCCAGTCCAGTTGAATACGACTTGTCAGACTCTGGGGGGCCCATAGGTCCGCCAGAGTCTGACAAGTCGGCGTTCAGCTAGATCTGGGTGCGGTGAAAGTTCAGGTGAGATTTGCTCGGAGTGGGGCCCCGTTGCCCTTGGTAGTGCGAGCCGTACTGGGCCGACCCGTACGGATGCTCGGCCGCGGTGCTCAGGCGGAAGAAACACAACTGGCCGATCTTCATTCCCGGCCAGAGCTTGATCGGCAGCGTCGCGACGTTGGACAGCTCTAAAGTGACGTGGCCGGAAAACCCGGGATCGATGAATCCTGCGGTGGCGTGCGTGAGCAGCCCAAGGCGGCCCAGCGAGGACTTGCCTTCCACACGCGCGGCGATGTCGTCTGGAAGTGTCACCACTTCATAGATGGAACCCAACGCAAACTCCCCGGGATGCAAGATGAATGGCTCATCACCCTCGGGTTCGACGGCCCGAGTCAGCTCGGACTGATCCGCTGAGGGATCGATGTGCGGATACCGGTGGTTTTCGAAGACGCGGAAGTACCGATCGAGGCGGACATCGATGCTCGACGGCTGCACCAGGTCGACGGCGTACGGCTCGAGCCCAATGCGGCCGGCATCGACTTCGGCCTTGATGTCGCGGTCAGAGAGCAACATGGCGGGACGATATCGCGACGCGCCGTTAGCTGCCCCGCGTGATCTCTAACCAGTGATCGCCAATGGAAACGATCGCGCCATCGCCTACCCGAACCATCTCACCAGCCCTGCATCGCGACGACATGCCGTTGGTCGTGGAGACCGTCGATCCGTTGGTGGATCCGCGGTCGACAACATAAACACCGCCTGCGTCTACCCCGACAGCCAAATGGGACTTGGACACGGTCCGCGTCTCGTCGGCGATCTTGATCAGTTGCGCGTCTTCCTCACCGGCTCTCGGCTGTGGGTTGCGCCCGAGCAGCACGAGGCCCTCGACCGCGATCCGCCTTCCGTCGTCCAGCAAGATCGACCAATCCTGGACGTACGGGGAACCCGATCCGACAGGAGTCTGATCTGCAAAGTCACCGGGCGATGCTGCATAGTCCGGGAAGTCCCCGTACGCAGGCGATACCGAAGGAGAACCATGCGAAACCGGCGACATTGGGCCAGCCAACTGCCCAGGTGAATACATTTCGCCGCCTGAGGGCTGCGAAGTGGGCGATGATCCGTACGGCGGCGCTCCGTAGGGCGCTCCCTGAGGTGGCGACGCATACGCGTTACCCCCATAGGGTGCCGCCGATCCACCTGGTGGTACGGCCGCGGCGTACGGAGCTCCAGAGCTCGCCCGCGCCATGCCAGGCGGCACCGCTCCGCCAGCAGGCGCATAACCCTGACCGGGTTCATAACTCGGCCGCGCTGCCGCAGGCACGTCGCTCGGTTGCGGTTGCGACATACTGCCAACCTGAGCCGGGGCGCCCTGCTGTGCGCTGGCGGCGGCCCGAGAAGGCTGCAGGGGCGGTGCCAGCAGCCGCTCCTTGATCATCACCGATGTCACGGCCAGGTCGTGCCAGCCCTGCTTACGGGGATGCCTCAGCATCATGATCAACATGATCAACAAGCCGATCCCGGTGAGGTAGAGGGCCCAGAACACCACTGCCCTCAAGAAGACCCGAGTAAGGCCAATTGGCCGACCGTCGAGGAAGCCGACTAGCTGCAACCTCATTGCCCGCAGACCCGGGCTCGCCGCGCGGACAGCGAGTGTGTACCAAACCACGACAAGCCAGCCGATCAGGATGACCGTACCGATCACACTTACCGCCACCCGAAGCGCTCCGGTGTTGCTCGGCAGCAGAAGGATCAGAGCAAAGCTGACAACGGCCGGCACCGAGATGTTGATGAGATACGCCACGAAACGCTTGCCGAGCGGACCAACCTCCACGCCGGGAGGTAGGCCTGTCTCGCGGTTCGGGCGACCCTGTGCGGGCGATTCCATGAACAGCTCCTCGTCGTTGGTGACTCTTTCCGCAGGTGAGACGCTACTGCGGAAAGTCAATCAATACAGACACTCCATCACCGAGCTCAATGACACTGCCCAATTGCACAGGCACCGGCTCGCCCGGGGCGAGCTGCTGACGATCGACGGCTCCGTGGCGTACCAGGACCGTTCCATTCGTCGAGTTCAGGTCGGTAACAACAATCTGCCAGCCTGCCGGAGCCACCTCGAGATGTGTCCGGCTGATGTCGTGGTTCGCGCTCGGGACGGTCATCAGCCGAGGTGACCGGCTGCTCGAGCGATCGGGCGATGGCGCCCGGCCGATCAGGACGGGTCGATCTACCTCAGCGGTGGAGCCGTCGGAGGCACGAAGCACAGCGAGGATAGGGCCCGCGACAAACTGCGGCACTCTGCGACCCAGCGGGCTGCCACATACCCGACAGCTCATGGAGCTTGGCGGGTTCGCATGTCTGTTCTGGCAGAGCACGGCCAAGATTGCGGAGTCTTGGATGCCGTCATCTGGCGAGGGCACCGAGGTAGGTCCGGCGTCAACAGGCTCAGCAGCATCGGATGCTGAATCCGGAGCAGTGGCATCTGTTGGCGCGGCGACATCGCGGTGAACCTCAGCTTCAGGCCCGTCAAACGGCGAAGGCAGCAGCTGGGTGTCGGCGCTCTGTAGAGCTGCAATCTCATCCACTGAGAGTTCCGCCGTGTGCTCGGTCGCGGCCGCCCCATCGATCTCGACAACTGGCTCGGGCGCGCCGTGTTGCGGCAGCTCGGACGGCGACGGTGCAACCACATCTGATAGTGGCGCGGTGGGTAGCCCAGGACCCGGTGCCTCAGCCGACACCGACTCCGCCTGAGGAGAGTCGAGCAATGCCTGCTCTGACGCATCGAGGACGATCGAGGAGGCGCGTACTGCTCCGACGACGAGCGGCAGCTCCAGCAGGGTGGCATCTCCGTCGTACGGAGTGTCCACGCGGATGTGGGACACGCCAGCAAGCCCAACTTCACTCCACGTCTGGATGCCTGCCCCGTTTGCGACCTCCTTGCCGGTGGCGAGATCGATGATCGAGATCTGCCCGCGTACCAGCGAACGCATGCCGTCTGCGGTCCAGAAGAACGCACCGAAGCTGGGTAGGGCATCGATCTTGAAGCTGGCCAGCCTGTCAGCGAGGTCGACGATCGAGCTGGAGGCCACGACCTCCTCCCACAGTGTGTTGGTCAACGCCGCCCACTCATGAGTTGGCGGCTCGAGCAGTACGAGGGAGGTCGGCCCGGAGAGCACCAACCAGTCTCCCGGGGTGTATGTGGCACGCCACCGTCCTAGCACCGCGGCCATCGCTATTCGTCCTCCTCCCCAAGGGCGTGCATGGTCCAGGCTTCCGCGACATTCTCCCTTGAGATGGGATTGCGGCAAAGCCAGGGGTCGCTTCGAAACGATTCCCCTGGTCAGAGACAGGAAGAAGGGCTACTGACCCGGCCCGCCAGCCGTATAGTTGAGGTCGTGCCCGCTGAAACTCGCACCTGGGTGATCGCGACCAGGCCTCCGGCGACGGCCCGCCGCACCACGATTGCTGACGTGGCGCGGGAAGCAGGTGTCAACAAAGGGACCGTGTCGCGTGCGTTGCGCGGCATCGCCGGCGTTGGCGCATCAACCAGAGAGCGCATCATCGAGACCGCCGATCGCCTCGATTTCTCGGCCTCGCACCTTGCCACCGCGCTCGCGAGTGGGCAGTCCAGGACGGTCGGCATCGTGCTCCCGACGCTCCGCTCCTGGTATTTCAGCGAGTTCGCCTCTGGCGCCAGCGAGATCCTGAGTCCCGACGGCTTTCGGGTCGAGCTCATCAACTTAGATGTGGACTCCGACTTCTTGGATGTGGAGTCTCCGCAGTTCCGCAAACTTTTCCGGGAGCTCGGTGCCGGCCGAGGCCGCGACGCGCTGCTTTTCGCCGGGACCATTTCGGTCGAACGGCATGACGAGAGCCCGGGCTCGGCCACTGTCCCGGTGAGCGCCCCCGGTTCACCGCTGACCAGCGTGCCAGGAATCTTCATCGATCACCGAGCGGGCGGGCGACTGATCGCCGAGCACCTGCTCTCGCTGGGCCATCGCAATATCGGGATCTTTGACGGACGCATGCCTGGGAAGCCTGACTACCACGTCTGGGACCAGCGGACCGACGGCCTGCGCGACACGGTACGAGAAGCCGGATTCGACATCGACAGCCGCAACGTCATTCACCCCGGCGACTGCCACGCTGTGGACGGCGAGCGTGCCATGAAAGAACTACTCGCAAGCGGCCGCACGGTCCCAACAGCGATCTTCTGTCACACCGATGAGATGGCGTTCGGGGCAATGGCCGTCCTCCGCACCGCCGGACTTTCCTGTCCGGACGAGGTATCGATTGCAGCCTTCGATGATCATCCGATGTCGCGGTGGTGGGGCCTGACAACCGTAAGCCAACATGCCCACGAACAAGGCGTACGGGCCGCCAATGCGATGATCCGGGCTCTGGCGGCGGATGAGCACAATGGGGACACCTCGAAGCAGGAGTCGGAGGAGCTGCAGGTCGAGCTAATCGTGCGTGGCACGACTGGGCCAGTCCGCGACAACGACTCAGCCTGATGGGCTAAATCGCGTTACACGACTGCGGCGCGCACCGAGAGTACGTCCGGCAGATGCGCAACGATCTGACGCCAGTTGGCGCCATTGTCGGTGCTCAGGAATACCGAGCCATCGCGAGCGCCGATGTATAGCCCCATCTGCTCGGCGTTGTCAGCTGTCATGGCATCTCGCAGCACGGCAGCGTAGAAGCGATCCGGCAAGCCAGATTCGGACGGCGTCCAGCTTCCACCAGCGTCATCCGAGCGCCAGACTCGCGCCTTCCCACCCGGCGGGAAGCGTTCAGCGCCATCTACGAGAGGGAACACGAACACGGTTTCCGGCTTGCGCGGATGCACCACGATTGGGAATCCGAAGTCAGCCGGCAGGCCGTCGGCGATCGAAGTCCACTGGTCCCCGGCGTTATCGGAGCGGTAAACCCCGCCGTGGTTCTGCGCGAAGATCCGTGCCGGCGCATCAGGATGCGCGGCGATCTTGTGCACGCACTGTCCAAACTCCGGCGGCGAGGAATCGGGCGTGAAGTCCACTCTGATTCCGGCATTTGCGGGATTCCAGGTCTCACCTCCGTCATATGTCCGGTAGACCCCACCAGTCGACATCGCCACCGTCACGTGGGCCGGGTCGCTGGGATCCGGCAGCACCGAATGGATCGCCTGCCCGCCGTAACCCTCGCCCCACTCTTCGCGATGCGGGTGATCCCAGAGCGAGCGGATCAAGCTGAATGATTCGCCCCGATCCGTGGAGCGGAACAGCGCAGATGGCTGAGTGCCGGCGTAGATGACGTCTGGATCCTGTGGGCCGCCTGGCTGAATCTGCCAGACCCTTTCCACGCTGTTGCCGAACTCTTGCGGAAACCGTACGGCCGCGCCTTGGGTCTCAGTCCAGCGTCGGCCGCGGTCGTCGGAGTAGTAGACGCCCGGGCCCCAGTGCTCGCTCGTACCACCCACCAAAAATCTCGGGTCCGCTCCCCTGGTGTCGATGCAAGTCGCGTAGACGGCCTCCATGAGGAATTGCGGATCCGACCACTCCCAATCCTGCCGGTCCTGATCGGAGCGCCCGACCCAGAGACCCTTCTTTGTGCCGACCAGGACTACCGCTTCGCTCATTCTTACCTCCCTCTGCACTGATCATGCCGCTCAAGTCAATGGACCCGCGCACGGGGTCAAACTGACCGGCCGAGGGCCAACCTTTTCATGAGCGCGCTACGCCGTGCGCAGCCAGACGGTGGTGTCGGTGGGTAGTGCGCCGGTGTCCAGCGCGGCGCTGGCCAGCAACACATCGCCACTAGGAAGCGGGATTGGCTCGGACCCGAAGTTGGTCACGCACCGTATGCCGCCGCCTCGCTCGAAGCACAACACCTGCGATTCCGACTCGACCCAGCCGAGGTCG
>DATHIJ010000199.1:0-2563 GCA_035489975.1 Propionibacteriaceae bacterium
GTGTTGTTCGGCTTCCGCTGCGGCGCCCGTCCTCTGATCCTGTGGCGAGTCGGGGGTTGGCCGAGGCTCGTCTCGTCCGAGAAGTCTCTGCTCGGACGGGATGAGTGGGCCAGCTCCCGAGGTCAGGGGGTGGGCGCCGCCATGCATCCCGCGCGAATCTTGCCGACCTACACCTAGCCATAGGTCGCTGCCTGCGCCAGTGTTCCGGAATGACGCCAGAGCGTCGCCGTACACTCGGCGCGGTGACACGACGCGGGTAAGGCGCCGTTCCGAGGATGTTGAGTTTGCGCGGAAGGCATCCGGGCGGCCCGCCAGCATGAAGCTCGCCCGTGCCGCCGGCGTGCACGGCATCCCGAAGTGACACGGGCGGGCGCGATGACACGCCCGCCCTACGACGACACACACAGTTCCGTTCCTACCTCAGTCGAGGCGCAGGATCGTTTCCTCGATCTCCTCACCGCGACCGGGTGCGAAGTCGCGGTTGACGCCAACGCGTCGGAACCCAGCTTTCTCCAGTACTCGAAGCGAACCGACGTTGTCCGAGGCCGCTCGGGCGTACAGTGGACGTTCGGCAGTCTCGGCAAGAAGAATCTGTAGTGCTGCGCTCGCGATGCCTTTCCCCCAGTGCGTTCGGTCTACCCAGTAGGTCACCTCGAGCTGATCGTCGATTCGGAAGGACGCGATCGTTCCAGCGATTGCTCCGTCGACATCGATGACTCGGTACGAGACGCTTGTGTCGGCCCGCAGGCGCGACATCCGGTTGAGAAACGCGCGGCGATCGGTCTGATCCTCGGCTGTGAAGGCGGCCATTCGGACCGACTCCGGATCCGTCACTTGCTGATAGATCGTGTCGAGATCCCGGTCCTCGAGCGGCCTCAGCGAGACGTTCATCTGGGCGATCCTAAGGGTGTCGTTGCCTGGGAACGATGATTTGTGCGCCGCTGCAGAGTCCCTCTGAGGGAAGCACCACGCCTACACCGCGAGCGAAGGAGCACCCATGAAATTTCTTCTCACGTCCGCTGGTATCACCAACACGAGCATCGACAACGCGCTGGTCGACCTCCTGGGTAAACCGATTGCCGAGTCCAACGCCCTCTGCATTCCCACCGGGGTGCAGCCCTTCCCCGGCGGACCTTCACACGTCTACCGGTTCATCAGCGGATCAGCCCCCGGCCCCATGTGCGAATTGGGTTGGAAGTCGTTGGGAGTGCTGGAGCTGACCGCTCTGCCCAGCATCAGGGAAGAGTATTGGATTCCTGAGGTCCAGGAGACTGACGCTCTGCTGGTTTGGGGCGGCAGTCCCTTGTATCTGTGCTACTGGATGTGGGAGTCCGGACTGGCCGAACTCTTGCCGTCGCTGCGCGGCGAGACGGTCTACGTCGGCACGAGCGGCGGGGCCATGGTCGCGACTCCCGACTTCGGAGGAGAGACCTACGACGACACTGATCCGCTCACGGGCAGCGATAGAGCGCTGGGACTGGTTGATTTCTCGTTGTTTCCACACCTGGAGCGCGAGGACATGCCGGACACTTCCCTGGCCAACATAGAAAGATGGGCCGCCGGCATACCAGTGCCGGCGTATGCGATTGACGATCAGACCGCCATACAAGTGGTCGACGGCACCGTCGAAGTCGTCTCCGAGGGGCACTGGAAACTGTTTACCCCCAGCGCGAAAAGAAGCGAATCGGGCTAAGGAGACGCGCGCGCTCGGCTGGGCCAGTGTTCGGGAATGTCCCCCGGAGCGCACGACTCGCGGCGCGGCGCTACCGTTCTTGTGCCATGGCACTCCCGCGTGAGATCAGCGACGACCTCTTCATTCCTCTGCGACACGCTGATCGAAGGAGGTGAAGAGGGCGTCGAATCCGCGAAGGACCTGCAGGTTGGTACGGACTCTCGACGGTCGAGGGTGCCGGATGCGTCGCTGGCTGCCTGAAGCCACTCGTACGCTGCCCATGGCGCGTCAACTGGTGCGGCGAGGTCTTGAACCATCACCATGGCTAAACGGAACTATTTAGTGGAGGGCTTATCTGGTGCCGGTAAATCCTCGGTCTACGAGGAGCTGATCCGACGCGGCTACAAGGCCATCACTACCGACCGTGCTTGGAAATACCATGCCGACCCTGACACCGGTCTCACAGGTGGGCCCAGTCATCACGACAACTCTATGTGGGACCAGCAAAAAGCTGTCAGCGAACTCGAAAGCCCGGAACCAGAAGTGTTGTTTGTGTGTGGAAGCAGCCGCAATCGCGACCGCTTTCTGCCCTATTTCACTAAGATATTCAACCTCCGCATCGACGATTACACCATGCGTCGCCGCCTCCAAGAGCGCACCGATGACGACTGGCCGCTTGGCCAAGAGGGAGTCGAACTTATGCTCAGGCTAAATTGGAGCGACGAAAAACCGGCCGGAGCCATAAATGTAGACGCTACCCAGCCTCTCCACCAGGTGGTCGACGAATTGCTTCGCTTAGCAAACTGCAGAACCATGACGAGCGACTCGAGGCTGACACTATGGTCTAAACGCGTGTCCGCGATCGGTCAGTCATTCGTGATCTCTGAGTCC
>DATHIJ010000200.1:0-5856 GCA_035489975.1 Propionibacteriaceae bacterium
CAAAACACCAAGATCACGCCGCGCGGTGCCATTGCCCACCGTGGTCGCAGAAACCCTAGCGGCGCACATTTCGGAATTCGCACCGGCTGAGGACGGGTCCCTGTTCACCACGACCAGCGGGAACCTGTACCGGCAGGAGCATTTCGGTGCTCGCGTGTTTAAGCCAGCAGCCGCAAGTGCGGGCCTGCCCGCTGGCGTCACCTCGCACGACCTGAGGCATCATTACGCCTCGGTCTTGCTGGCCGCTGGCGAGTCCGTCGTTGCCGTCGCCGAGCGGTTAGGCCACGAGAACGCGACCTTAGTGCTCAAGACTTACGGCCACCTCATGCCAGACAGCGAGGACCGGACGCGGCGGGCCATCGACACGGCGTGGTCGACGAGTGACGGCCCACAGACGGCCCAAGCCCCTAGCCGTTAGGTGTTCCTCCTAGCCAGAGGCCTGTTTTTGACTTGTGGCAGGTGTTGGATTCGAACCAACGTAGGCTTCAGCCGACGATTTTACAGACCGCTCCCTTTGGCCGCTCGGGCAACCTGCCATGCCGCTCAGATCTCCATCCTGCGGCGGGGAGAAACAATACCCAACTCCAACGACCACTAGCCAACCAACTGCTGGCACCGCCGATCCATTCGGCACAATGGGCCGGTCAAGCATCGTGGAATGGAGCAGCAAGGTGGCAGCAGAGAGCACGTTCGACATTGTCAGCAAGGTGGACCGCCAAGAGGTGGACAACGCTTTGAATCAGGCCGCGAAGGAGGTGCGGCAACGGTTTGATTTCAAGAACACTGAAGCGAGTATCCGCTGGTCAGGCCAGGCGATCGAGATGGAAGCCAGCTCCGAGGAGCGGGTGAAGGCAGTGCTCGACGTCTTCCAGTCCAAGCTCATCAGGCGCGGCGTCAGCCTGAAGGCCCTCGACGCAGGCGAACCAAGATCATCAGGCAAGCTCTACAAGATCACAGCCAACATGACCGAAGGCATCAGCCAGGAGAACGCGAAGAAGGTCTCCCAGGTGATCCGCGACCAAGGACCGAAGGGCGTGAAGGCCCAGATCCAAGGCGATGAACTCCGTGTCAGCAGCAAGAGCCGCGACGACCTTCAAAAGGTCCAAGCATTGATCAAAGGCGCCGACTACGACTTCGCTGTGCAGTTCACCAACTATCGGTAAGACGCGCGCCCGCCAGGCAGCCGATGCCGCTTGCACCCGGTCTTCGACATAGTAAGTTCATGACGTCTCGGATCGGCAACACCACGATCGACTCGCGTAACGCCTACCAACAGTCGGTGTGGTGGGCGCAGGTGCTCGGTATGCGCGAGGATCCGCAGGATCCAAACGAGCCCGGCCACGAGGAGTGCATGATCTTCTCGGCTGATGGCCGCACCCGCCTGCTGTTCATCGAAGTACCGGAAGCCAAACAGGTCAAGAATCGGCTTCACTTCGATCTTCGACCGACTGATGTGACCCGTGACGAGGAGGTCGAGCGCCTGCTTGGTCTCGGCGCCACCGAGGTCGCGATCATCGTCGACCGGACGGGAGCGGGTGGGTGACGCTCGCGGACCCTGAGGGCAATGAGTTCTGCGTACTCCGCAGTGATCGGGAGGTCAGTGACCCATATGCCCACCTGATCAGCTGACCTACGCAGGTTCCACCTAGCAGGAGTGCCAATCAGGACGGCGGCGTCACCATCTCCTCGACCAGGGACTCCGCGGCGAATCCCGGCCCGGTCAGGTTGCCAACCCACTCGAGCGCGTCGTACGGGCACTCCTCAATGCAGATGCCGCAGTACATGCACAGCGACCAGTCAATGGTGAAACGGTCGAGCACATTTTGGCTACGCTCCCGTGACCCGGACGGCAGACCCTTGATCGCCTCGGCATGGGAGTTAATGCTGATGCACCAGGTCGGGCATTCCCGCGCACAGATCATGCAGGACGTGCAGGCCGGTTCGATCAAGTTGATCGACCGATGCGACTCGCCTCCTGAGCTCACGTGCGCCTCCGACGGGGTCTGCTGCCGACGGCCGAGTCGGCCACCTCGGCCGGGTCCGGCGCGGGCCGTGAGGCGTCGCGATCCCCCCACACGGCAGGGTCCGGGACGCCCGGAGGCACCAAACGCCGGCGGTCTGGCGGGGCGTCGCTCTCCCCCGGCTCCTCGGCGCCCGGCCAGTTCATCCCGGTACGCGCCGCCAGCACTTCATCCTTGCGCAGCGGGGTTCCCTCGAACTCGGGATTGAGCAGCAGCCGACGACGCTCGCCACCAACGAACTCGACACCAAACAGCTCTGCCGCCTCCCGCTCATGCCATGCCGCGCCGGCAAAGACGCCCTGCACCGTGTCGATGCGCGGATCATCTCGGGGTAGCGAACAACTCAGCGTCCTTGGCTCGGCCTGGCGCGACAGGCTCCGTACCACCAGAACCACCCGCAGACAATCACGCCGCCCGATCTCATCGACGCAGCCCAGCCAGTCGAAATAGTCGAAACCTTCCGCCTGCAGCGCCTCAACCGCATCCAGCCAGCCCTCGGGCGCCACCTCGGTCACGACACCACCCGCCGAGTGAGTTGATCCAGCACCGCCGACAGCGCTTCCGGCGGAGGGGGGCAACCCGGGACGTACGCGTCCACTTCCAGCAGCTGATCAACACCTTTGGTCACCGCATACGAATCCCAGTACGGACCACCAGACGACGCACATGCCCCGAACGAGACCACCGTTGGGCGACGTCCCGCCTGCTGCTCGCAGCCGTCGACGATCGCCGCCACGGCGGGCGCCAGCCGATCCGTCACCGTGCCAGATATCACCACCGCGACCTGCGCCCGGTCGTTAAGTGGTGGCAGCGGCGCCGCGGCGACAGGCGAGGCGGCGTCAAATTCCAATGCGCAACACGCCAGCGCGACATCGAGCACGTACAGCGATCCGTCGCCGTACCAGTCGACCCAGCGCATAGCTCCACCGTAATGCGGCCCAACGGGCACCGCCGTGGCACATAACATCCACGTTTCATTGGTTTCTCATGGGCTGAAAGTCCCCAAGCCCACAGAAAGGCCTGCCTATCATGGGGTCATTGGCAGCCTCAGCGGAGATCGCAGCCACGAACCCCCTGACACTCACCAGCGGATTTAGGCACGCCAAGGAAGAAGGCACGCAGAGCAGTGAAGCAAGTCAACACCCTCGACCGGGTCGTGATCCGGTTCGCCGGTGACTCGGGCGATGGCATGCAACTCACCGGCGATCGGTTCACCTCCGACTCGGCAGTATTCGGCAACGACATCTCAACGCTGCCTAACTTTCCTGCCGAGATCCGGGCACCCGCCGGCACGCTGCCTGGCGTGTCCAGCTTCCAGCTGCACTTCGCCAACTACGACATCATGACTCCCGGCGATCGGCCAGATGTGCTGGTCGCGATGAATCCAGCAGCGCTCAAGGCCAATATCGACGACTTGCCCCGCGGCGGCGTGATCATCACCGATTCAACGGACTTCAACAAGCGCAACCTGGCGAAAGTCGGCTACGACAGCGATCCGCTCACCGATGGCTCGCTCGAGGACTATCAGGTGCACGCCCTGGATTTGACCGGCATGACCCTCGCAGCGGTCAAGGAGTTCGGTCTCACCCGCAAGGACGCCACGCGTGCCAAGAACATGTTCGCGCTCGGGCTGCTGACCTGGCTCTATCACCGGCCCACTGAGGGCACGATCAACTTCCTGGCCACCAAGTTCGCTTCCAAGCCTGCGATCCGCGACGCCAACATCACCGCATTCAAGGCTGGGTACGCGTTCGGCGAGACCACTGAAGTATTCGCCGTCACCTACGAGGTCGCGCCGGCGCCCATGCCGGCCGGAAAGTACCGCCAGATCTCAGGCAACCTGGCGTTGGCGTACGGCCTGATCACCGCATCGAGGAAAGCTGGCCTGCCGCTCTTCCTCGGTTCCTATCCGATCACTCCGGCGTCTGACATCCTGCACGAGCTCAGCAAGCACAAGCGCTTCGGTGTCACCACTTTCCAGGCCGAGGACGAGATCGCCGGAGTAGGTGCAGCGCTCGGCGCGAGCTTCGCCGGCCATTTGGGAGTTACCACCACCTCCGGACCGGGCGTCGCCCTGAAGTCGGAAACCATCGGACTGGCCGTGGCCACCGAGCTGCCCTTGATCATCTGCGACATCCAGCGCGCCGGTCCCAGCACGGGCATGCCGACCAAGACCGAGCAAGCCGACCTGCTTCAGGTGATGTTCGGCCGCAACGGCGAGGCACCGGTGCCTGTGTTGGCAGCCCAGTCCCCTGCCGATTGCTTCCCGACTGCGCTCGAGGCAGTGCAGTTGGCGATCAAGTACCGCACCCCCGTCGTGATCTTGTCCGATGGCTACATTGCCAACGGCGCAGAGCCGTGGCCGATACCCGACCTCAGTTCCATCCCGGCGATCGACCCGCAGTTCGCAAACGCGGCCAATGCCACGGACAAGGCTGGTGAGCCGGTCTTCTTGCCGTACTTAAGGGATCCCGAGACCCTCGCGCGTCCCTGGGCGATCCCCGGGACCGCCGGCCTGCAACACCGCATCGGCGGCATCGAGAAAGCCAAGGACACCGGGGTCATCTCCTACGACCCGGCCAACCACGAAGAGATGGTCCGCACTCGACGAGCCAAGATCGACGGCATCGTACAAGACATTCCTGACCTGGTCGTCGACGACCCAGCGGACTCGAACGGCCGCCACGCACGGGTCTTGGTGCTTGGTTGGGGTTCCACCTACGGGCCGATCGTCGCCGCAGCGCGCCGGGTACGCAAGACCGGTCGGTTGATCGCCTACACCCACCTGAGACACCTGAACCCGTTCCCCGCAAATGTGGGTGAAATCCTGCGCAGCTACGACCGAGTGATCGTTCCGGAGATGAACCTCGGTCAGTTGGCGCTACTGCTGAGGGCGAAGTACTTGGTGGACATTCACAGCTATTCCCGAGTTCGCGGGCTTCCGATCTCCCTCAGCGAACTTGCTCGTGATCTTGAAGCCGAGATCGATCACCTGGAAGGAACGAATTCGTGACCGCCGTCGATCAGCTGCATTCGGAGCTTGATCACCCAAGGACCGTTCAACAGGCGTCCGCGCCCGGCAGCGAGGATCAGGCTTATCGCGGCCTTGCTGGCGTACCCCTGTCGTTGCAGCCGTTGAACCGCAAGGACTTCACCAGTGATCAGGAGGTGCGCTGGTGCCCTGGCTGCGGTGACTATGCGGTGCTCGCGGCCTTCCAGGGTTTCATGCCTGAACTCGGGATCAAGCGTGAGAACACCGTGATCGTCTCTGGGATCGGCTGCTCGTCGCGTTTTCCTTACTACGTGGACACCTACGGCCTGCACTCGATCCACGGCCGCGCGACCGCGATCGCGACCGGCGTTGCGACCGCACGCGAGGATGTCGCAGTCTTTGTGATCACTGGTGACGGCGACGCGCTCTCCATCGGTGGCAACCACCTGATCCACGTGCTGCGCCGGAACGTGAACGTGACGATCTTGCTGTTCAACAACCGAATCTACGGGCTGACCAAGGGCCAGTACTCTCCCACATCGGAGATCGGCAAGATCACCAAGTCGACACCGATGGGCTCTCTGGACAACCCGTTCAATCCGGTTTCGCTAGCACTCGGCGCCGAGGCAACTTTCGTTGCGCGGACCATCGACTCCGACCGCAAGCACCTGACAAGCGTGCTCAGGGCGGCGACCGCCCACCGCGGCAGCTCATTGGTCGAGATCTACCAGAACTGCCCGATCTTCAACGACGGGGCGTTCGATGCCATCAAGGACCCGGCGACATCGGCGGATGCGATCATTCCGCTGACTCATGGCGAGCCGATCCGTTTCGGTGTCGACG
>DATHIJ010000201.1:0-3361 GCA_035489975.1 Propionibacteriaceae bacterium
CGGACCTGGCTTGACACGATTCTCGACCTGCCGTGGAGCACTAAAGTCACGGACTCGATCGACATTCAGGGTTCACGCGAAGTTGAGGCGACACTGCGGAGGTTGATTGAGCCGGTGGCTGCCGATGTTGAGGAGGCCGACACTGCGGAGATTGATCGGGTGGTTGCCGATGTTGAGGGGGCCGACACGGCGCGTGCCGGTATACAACATGACGACACAGTAGAGATGCCCGGAGTCCCTGCGCTCTTTGGCGGAGGTCGGCACCTACGTCCTCAACCCCCGGAACAGCAGGTCCTTGGACCTGAGCCGGTTCAGACTCCTGCGGAGAAAAGGCGCTTTGGATCTCTGGCGCTGGCAGCCGCGGCCCTGGCGGCGCTGCTTATCGGTGCATTGTTGTTCGCTTCGAGTAGAGATGGCGGCGTGACTGCACAGTCCCTCCCTACCGTTACAGCGACCGCAACCGCGACGGTGAGCAAGCCGACGAGTGAGCGGTCAAATGAATCGACGGGCCCCGGGGGAGAGGGGCCGACCATTCAGTTGGAAAATTTGGCCGACTCCGCCAGGCCCTTCCAAACCGTTCGAATCGAGGGTACGTACCGCGGTGGGCCAGATACCTTTTTGCAGGTGCAGCGCTTGGAGGGAGGCGACTGGCTGTCCTTTCCGTTACCCGCAAAGACCGACCAGTCGGGCCAGTTCACCACCTATGTCGAGCTTGAGCGGCCGGGTCATTACTGGCTTCGCGTCGTGGACCCCGGCTCCGCCGTGACGTCCAAACCCTTTGTGCTCGTGATCGAGGGTTGACTTGGTCTGGTGGACAGCTACGAGCGCCCGCGTACCGCCTCCAGTTTGGCGAAGACAACGACGTTGTCGAGATATGTGTGTCTGGCTGCGTCGTAGGTGCCACCGCAAGTGATCAGTCGCAGCCCAGCATGGTCGATTGCGCCGTAGACCGCCCCGCTCGGGAACCGCGACTTGGGAAATCGGGCCACACGACTGACAGTGAAGACGGCAGTTTTCCCATCCTTTCGGGTAACGGTCACTCGATCACCGCGCCGCATAGTGTCTAGGCGGTGAAAGACCGCAGGAGCGCCATCCCAAGTGACGTGGCCGGCGATGACGGCTGGGCCGAGTGCACCTGGGGCGGGCCCAGCAGAGAACCAGCCAGCGTCCGCGGGGTCCTTTGGCACCTCCATCGCTCCATTCCTGTTGATCCCAAGGTGAACCAATCTCGATTGGACACCAAGCTTCGGTATTGCCACAGCCACTGGGTGAGATTCCGGCAGAACCAAACCCGTGGTCTGATCCCGAACGTCGGTCTGATCCCTTCGCGCTGAAGGTCTTTCGGATGTGGGCTTGGAGGCGCTGCGAGATGTCGACATGCTCTGTTCATCCGGCGCACTGACCAGGGCTGAGTCGGGCGTAAACGGCCCTGGTAGCGCTGCCCACACCAACAGGGTGCCCATAATGGCCAGTCCGACGGCGATCGAGGCCTTGACTGGTCGGCTCGGATGCCAGCGGGATGAACGGAACATCAGTTTCGATCCCCTCGTCGACAGAGTCGGGACAACCCTCCGCACGGCATGCGGGAGCGCCTTTGATTTTGTCGGAGCGTACCGAGTGCCCAGATGGTAAGAGTCTGGCTCCAGCACTTGGAACGCATCAGTCCAGCAGCGGTGTGGCCGCCTATGGCCAGTAAAGCTCTCACCGCTAGCGGTAAGTGTAGAGGCCTGAGGAGGGGCAACATCGGTTAGTGCGAGCCAGGCATGCAACGCACGCCCACATGCAACCGTCAAGCCCCGACCTTAGATCGGGCCCCGATTGGGCAAATGAGCGCTCATCGTGCCTAAGCGGAGGGTCGCTTTGCCTGACCTCGTATCAAGCGGCTCGTTTGCTGAAGCACCGCTTCAAACCGGACGTTAACGATGTAAACTGCCGGGGCACGCAAAGGCGTCTGATTCTGGGGGGACCATGAGACGTACCGCTAAGTTGCGCAACTCGCTCGTATTGGCAGCGGCCGCAGCCATGCTGTGCCTACCAATGAGCGCGGCGGCCGACACGACCGTGAATGCAAAGCTAGTGGAACAAAACGGCAGCGGCGTGACCGGCACAGTCACTCTGACGGCGCTGGACAACGGCGGACTTAAGGTGGTCATCCGTTCTCAAGGCCTGGTGCCGAGCCAGCCCCACGCGCAGCACATCCACGGGTCAGCGCACGGGGGGCACTTTGGGTGCCCCACTCTGGAGAAGAACGACAAAGATGGCGACGGGGTCCTCACCAACGAGGAGGCGACCGGCGAGTACGGCACCGTCTTCCTTGCGTTGACAACCAGTGGTGGTGCGACGCCGCAAGACGGGCTCGCCGTTGACCGGATGCCGGTGGCCGACTCAGAAGGCCGTCTCAATTACGAACGAATCTTCTCCGTCGACGTGGTTCCCGACGGTCTGCTGCAGCACCTCTCCTCAGTGCACGTCGTGCAGCACGGCATCGATGCCAACAAGAACGAAAAATACGATCTGAAGGCCCTGGGTGCCTCGACATTCGCAGAGAGCCTGGGAGTGCAGGATGTACCGGAGGAGGCAACCAACCCGGCTAGCTGCGGCGTCGTACAGGGCGCCGGCATGACAGGACGGCCGCGCGGTGGGGTGGAGACCGGCGGTGCCTCAGCGCCTGACCTTAATGCACCTCTGGCTGCAGCAGGGGCTGCTCTGCTGCTGCTGTCTGCGATCTTTGCTGTCTCCGCGGCGGTCCGTTCGCGCCGGCCGTCATGGTGGCGCCGTTGACCGAGGCAAACACCTCATAGGAGATTCAGGTCGTGACACGTGGGTAGTAGGTAGTCACTTCTGACTCGGGGGAAGGCGTCTGACGCGCCCCCGCGCCTACGCCTCTGGGGGGAACAATGAAGATCGGGGGACGTTGCCTCTTCCGGCGATCTATCTTTGTGGCCGCGGCCGGCATTCTTGTTGCGGTGTTGACGGCGTGTACGGGCAAGGGCGGCGGATACCTGCCGCCCGGCGTAACTGGCAGCGACGTGTTCCCTGGCACTGTATTCACCGCTCAAGCACCGTTCGGCTTCACCTTCAGCTGTGAGGATAAAGGCGGCCTGAATCCGCCAACCGGGAAGCTCGCCATCGAGCTGGCTTATAGCGACCTCGGCACCAGCGCCTTGCTCAGTGCTCCGTTCTCGATTCACGGCATCGTCGATAAGATTGACCCGGTTGTGGAATCCGCCGTCTGCATCGGGCAGAATCCGCCTCCTGGCGGGACCACACTGATCTTTCTGGGGCGCTACCGGCTGACGTCGTCGCGGTCGCCAGGCTTCCCGTCGACGTGCCCGGCGCGTGAGACGAAGACCACGCCATT
>DATHIJ010000202.1:0-2545 GCA_035489975.1 Propionibacteriaceae bacterium
GGCGAAGAATCGGATTAGGGCGACTCGGCGAATCTCAGTACGTGATGAAGCCATAACGCTGGTCGCTCGCGGTGGATCGCGTGACCACTCTGCAGCACGGCGATGTGATCAGCGGGCAGCCGCTTCATCAGGACCGACCGATCGGGATCTGTGAGCGTCGAGTCGTCGGTCGCGGCGAGCAGCTGCACCGGTACGGGACAGTCCTGGACGAGTGCCTGAAGGTCCCAGCGATTGGTCCTCAATAGTCGGGATACTCGTACGACATCGAGCATCAGCCGGTTCTTGACCGAGTTCTCCGCATCCCGGCGAGACCACACAGGGTTCTCCTCTAGCAGCGCCAGGATGGTCCCGGCGGGATCCGCACGAGCAACCCGCACAGACTCTTCCACGTCGTCGGCGACGTCGCGAGGGTCCAGCGATCCGCCAAGGCCAGGGGGGTCCTCAACTACCACACGGTCGCAGTACTCCGGTGCGAGCCCGACAAGAGTCAGGGCAACGATCGAGCCGAGCGAATGACCAGCCAACACATTCACCGGCCCTGGTATCTGCGCGAGGACGTCTTGAGCAAGGTCATCAATAGTCAGCGTGCCCGGACCGGCAGCGTGCCGTGACCCGTGACCCAACATGTCGACAACGTGTACCTGCCACCCGAGATCCTGCAGATCCATCTTGAGCCGCCACCACGTCAGCTGGCTGGACTGCACCCCGTGGAGGAGCACTATGGACCGCTGCTTCGTCACACAAGCCATTCAACCCAAGACCAGCGATCGAAACCGGTCGATCGCAACCTCAAATGAACCAGATACGGAGTTGAAGGTGACCGGCTTCGTCAGTCGAGCGTGATGACGACCTTGCCATTGGCGGCCCTGCTCGGCGTGTTGGCGAGGATGACCGCCCGAGATGTCAGCGTGGCCGGGGGCCCGGCATGGCGCCCTCGGCAAGCTTGAGCCGCGTCCAGACGTTCATGTTGACCACGACGCCGACGATCTCGAGGATCTCCTCCGGGCTGAAGTTCTCGGCGAGCGCGTCGTGGAAGCGCTGGAACGCCACGTCCCGGTCGGTGTCGGCGGCGCGGGTGAGCGCCTCGGCATAGCGGAGAGCCGCCTGCTCGGCTTCGGAGTGAAGCTCGGTCTCCCACCACGCCGTCAGGGTGTCGATCTTCGCCCGGGGGATGCCCGCCTCGCGCGCGACCTCGTAGTGCAGGTTGAGGCAGTAGGTGCAGTTGTTGAGCTGGGAAACTCGAAGCCGCAGGAGCTCGGCGAGGTGGCGGTCGATCCGCAAGTCCGCGGTGTACCCGAACGCATCCGCGCCCATCCGGGCCATGCCGATCAGCGCCTCGTTCCCGCTCGCGTCGAGCCGGCGGTTCTTAACTTGGACATCGTCAGCCATCTTGCTTCCTTTCGGTGCTCCTAGGAAGGTGGGTACACCCGAGCGGAGATGGCGTCACAGGCGCTCAGTCCCAGTTTTGCGAACTCGTGAGCCAGTACGCCGCAGGTCGCAATCAGATCCTCCATGCCCGCTGAATCGAGCGGACCTCATGTTGATCGGGATCGGGACTCGATGCGTAGCTTGGCACCGAGGTTGGGCAGTTCAACAAAGGTCTGCCCGCGCGCCATCTTGAGCGGACTGCCGTCGTCGAGAGTGAATTCGAACGGCTCTTGGACCTTCCCCTTGCGCCAAGTGCCGATCACATATCGTCCGCGGTTGAAGTAGTAGAACTTGCCCCGGGCCTTGATAATGTCGTGCAGCGGCTCGTCCTGGCCACTGCCGTGGAAAATCTGGCCGTAACGCTGCTTGGCCTTGATCACGAGCACATTGTCAGTCGACACTCGATTGCCATCTGCCAGCACATGTGGACCCCATGGCATGCTGCGCAGATAGCGCTTCGTCTTCTTGTCGTAGTCATAACCCATGAGATAGCCGTCGCCCTTATAGGGGATCCTGATCGAGCGGCCGCGATTGCCTTGCAGGGCGCTGACTTCGCCGGTTGAGGCGAAGGGGAAATAGGGCTGCGGCGGCCCCGCACGGAACCGTTTGGTCAGCCGGGCGAGCATCGCCGGATGGCAGACGACCGCCTTGTCGTAGTAGTTGTCGCCGTCCAGGGTGTAGACCCGGGCTCGATCAATGCCGTACGAGCCGGTACCGAGGGTGTTCATGTACGAAAGCCCGCCTTCGAGGTGGGCGCGATAGTGCTCGACGTAGTTGACTACCCAATTCGCGGCGCCGGTATTGCCGATCAGTGCATGGATCGGGCTTAGCAGCGGGATATCCACCGGACGAATGGAGCGCACTGGCGCGACGGCGCCGGGCATGCGGGAATGGAAGACCGGAACAAGCCGGGTCCCGCTGTAGCCCGACGCGTCCCGATAGCCCTCGAGTTCAACAAAGACAATGTCGGCCTGGTCGATGCCTCGCTGCGGATGCTCTCGGCGATTGTCAGGCACCTTGACCGCAACCGCGGCGCGGCGCGCCTCCCCCTCGTCCTCCAGCAGCTTCCCGGTGAGCGGCCAACGCGGCCGCGCGTCGACCGAGGGGGATGGGCTGG
>DATHIJ010000203.1:0-2653 GCA_035489975.1 Propionibacteriaceae bacterium
GCCCCGAAAGCCCGACCGACTGTTTGCTCGGTATCCAGCAGGTACGGGAATGTCCACGAAGCGCGCCGCGCCTGACCAGCCAATCGCTCGGGCCGATCGTCCGGATATGCCTCCGAATCGTTGGTGCAAATCCCCACAACAGCGAGGTTTGGGGACCGCGCAACGACTCGGCCCAGCTCGGCCTCGATGTGTCGGACGTACGGGCAGTGGTTGCACAGAAATGCCACGAGCAGCGCCGGCGCGGCAGCGAAATCATCGAGGCGCACCTTGGTGCCGGATAGGTCATCGAGTGTGAAGTTGGGCGCCGGTGTGCCCAGCGGCACCATGAGCGATGAGAGTGCCATGACCTCAGCGTACAAATGCGGACAGGCTCTGCTCAGCTCACCGACTGTTCGGCACGCCAGTCCGCTGCTTGATTGCGAGGTCTTAGGTGCTCAACCTAACGCCCAGGTCACCGGTGACACCTGCAATGTTGATCTTGGGAAGAAAGGCACCGATCGGCGCGGGTCGCGCCAAGGATTCTGCAAAGACCCGATCAGCGAGCACGAGGTAGACCAGTTCCCCCTCGTGTTCGCCGATGGTCCGGTTCAGCTCGTCGTGGTTCGACACCTTGAGCAGCTCGGCCAGCCGGATCCTCACCCGTACTGGATCTGCACTGATCATGGCCGCGATCCGAGCGACAGCGTCGTCGTCACTGGTGCCAAAGGCGGCCAGCCCGACGAGATCTTGCGGTCCGGGTAAAGGCGCCTTTAACAAAGCCAGCAGATCGACCCGACCGACGCCGTAGCCGGGATCCCACCCTGGCGGCACGACACAGACCCCCGGCCAGCGCAAGGTTATGAGAAACACGTCCTGTATCCGCTTCCCCCCATATTTGTTGATCAACGACCGGCGGCCGTGATGCGCCAGCCACAGCGCGGCAGCAGCAGCCAGATGTGCGACCGCGTACGAGGTGCCGCTAGCCATCCGCACCACCGGAGTCTTGTCGCTGTATGCCGCCACGTGCACGCAGCTGCCGGGCATGCTGACGTCGACTGCTATCCCGCGGGAGGAGTCGACCCAAAGGGTGTCGCCCGGTCCCGTGGCGGCCACAGCTAGACAGTTGTCGTAGCTGGCAGGCGCGGTCACCGTCCCCACGTAGTTGCCGGCCGCCGCCATCACGATCATGCCCGCGTCGACGGCCCGCTGAATCTCGCCCTTCAGCCCGAAGAATCCCTTGCCGCCAAGGGACATCGACACTACGTGACAGCCCACCTGCCGCGCATGTGCGACCGCCTTCGCTACATCGGAATCGAATACCTGGACCACACTCTCGGTAGCACGGATCGGCACCAGAAGAGCACGGCCGGCCAGACCGACGATCCCTTCGGTGGGGGTTCCTTGCCCGACGATGACGCTGGCCGTCCGCGTGCCGTGTCCGGGGTTGGGGAGCGGCCACGCCGGGTTGGGAATCAGATCATCGATCGCGTCGTCATCGCCGTCGATGACGTCGCGGTCCCGGCTGAGGTCCAACCCGGCAGCGCCCAGATTGGGATGCAGCGTGTAGCCGGAGTCTGGCTGGCCGACGCTGATGCCGACACCACCGCGTGTGGTATCCGACATCTCTGCCATTGCCTCCGGCCAGCGGAGGATTTCGTGCACCCAGTCCATGGGCGGCGGGTTGTTCACGCACGGATCGTCACCGAAAGCCCCAGTGGAATCGACACCTGGCTCGACATCAACCGGCACCGGCACATCCGCCTCAACCCGGCGGAACTGGTTACTGCGGTGCAACGCAAGCGCTGCCTCGTGCGACTCCCGGGCGTGCCCGGGGGTGCCGACGGTGTGCTCGCTGGTGTGGGTTAGAAGCACCAACCGGCTGCCCGGGGTGAGCCGCTGTACCTGCCAGCCGGCGCCAAGTTTCCCCATGACGATCTTGCTTACCTCGGCATTGTTCGCAGCCGATTTTGGCAGCACGACTACTCGAATTTGATGTGCTGAGTCGCCCACGATCGCCACCTCACCCGGGCCAAATAAAGCGGGGGGCATCCCGCCGCGCAGTATGGTAGCGATCTCAGTGCGGCTGGATACGGGCGGAGTGGCGCCGGTATGGGCGCTCCTCAACAAACCGCATTCAGGGCTTGACCGCGATCCGGCCGGTACCTGCACGGACGAGCAGCAACCGCTCCCCGGTCTCGCGGAGGAACTCCTCGGTGGCGTCATGGGATCCCTGCCACCATCCGTAGTCGTCAATGATCAGGACACCGCCACTGACCACACGTGGGTAGAGGTGCTCGAGTTCGTGGCGGGTCGACTCGTACCAGTCGGTGTCCAGTCGAAGCAGGGCGATTCGCTTCGGGGCACTCGCCGGCAACCGTGTCCTCGACCTTGCCTTGAACGTAATGGATCCGTTCCTGTGGGTAAGGAACTGTCTCGAAGCCGGCCTTGATGTCTTCGAGCGACGCATGCGCCCGGATCGTCGTTTCCCTGTCATGAGTTGCCAGGAGGTCAGCAGCGGACCGACCGTCTAGACGACGACCCTTCTCTGTCGGCGGCGGCATTCCTTCAAACGTGTCGAATAGGTAGAGGTCTCTAGCGTGGTCGTTGGCGGCATCGAGGACTCGAGCTACCGCATGCATCGAGCCGCCGCGCCAGACGCCACACTCCACGATGT
>DATHIJ010000204.1:0-4750 GCA_035489975.1 Propionibacteriaceae bacterium
GATGAGCAGAACATTCCGCGCTACGTCACCGCGTCGGACGGGCCAGGGCGCATGCTCGAAGTGGCGGAAAGCGAGACCGGGCAGGGTCCCTGCACGGAGGCCTTCGTCAACAATGCCGTGGTTGCGAGCACCGACGTCACAGTCGAGCCGCGCTGGCCCGACCTGGCCAGAGAGTTGCGGGGGCACGGGGTAAGTGCGGTGTTAGGCCTGCCGGTGCGCCTCGGTGCGGTTACCGTCGGCACTCTTGACGTGTTCTATGACCGGCCACACGTCTGGCAGGACGACGAGTGCCAAGCACTAGGTCGCTATCGCGACGTAATCGAATCCACTCTGTCCGCCGCAGTAGCAGCCCAAAACGCCGGGGAACTGGCCGCCCAACTGCAGTATGCGTTGGACTATCGGGTGATCATTGAGCGCGGCGTCGGCTACCTGATGGCTCGCGATGGGTTGGATTCGATGACCGCCTTCAACCGGCTCCGGCGGGCTGCCCGCGATACCCAGAGCAAGATCGGCGACGTGGCGGAACGGCTGTTGTCCACCGGGCGGTTGCCGACCGAGCGCTCAGATGTCCGACGCTCCGGCGAATGAGCTGCGCAGCGTCTGGCTGGGGGAGCTGCCGTAGCGCCTGCGGTAGTCGACGGCAAAGCGGCCGAGGTGGGTGAATCCCCAGCGGGCGGCCAGCGCGGCCACGCTCGTGTTACCGGGTTCGGCATTCTGCAGATCCCGGTGGGCGCGCTCCATCCGAACGCTCCGCAGCTGTGCTAATGGCGTGGTATCTAGATGGCGACGGAATGCGGCCTGCAGCCCGCGCGGGCTGAGGTGAGCGGCTACGGCGATCTCGTTAAGCGTGATCGGGTCGCCCGCGTGTTCGTCGATGAAAGCCAGCGCGCGCCGCAGCGGCCGCGGCGTGCCGCCGGTCTGCGGGACCGACTCCGCATCGAGGGTCGAGTTGGGGAAGCACGCCAGGACTGCACTGCTGACCAACCAGCCCAGCTCGCGTCGAGCCAGCGGAGCAGCGGCCAGTAGCGGGCTGCTACTCACGAAACTTTGCACATATCTGATGGTCTGGGACCAGTGCCGTCCGGCGGCGGGTGTGATAGGCCGCGTGAAATCGAGGTTGACCGTCTCGCGATCGAGCAGCCCTAACGCGTCAAGTTGCAGGTTCTCGAAGGACAATGTCGTCACCTCTGCTGCGACAGAGTTCCAGGCAGCCTGGTACGGCCGATCAGGTGGCAGCAGGAAGCATTCCCCAGCTCGTAAGTTGACGCTCTCGGGCCCGATAAACACTTGCACGGCGCCGCCGCCTCGATGCTCGACGATCGTGACGTTCCGCAAACCATCAAAGACATCGATGTCGACAGCCATCGAGTGCCTCATGCGTCCTAATGACATCCCGTCGAGCCGGGTGATGTCGCAGGAGAACATGAAATCCTGGCTGCTTCCCGAAATCTTGAGGTGGTGGACCGCGTACGCATTGCGAAGCCACGCGTGCGCCTCGTCGGGGTCCTGGCTTCGGAACTCCTCGTGATAAACGCGTAAGATCGGTTCACCGGCCTTTCGACGATGCCTCACCCGCACTCTACGACGCATTTGTCTCCATTCCATACGGCTGGAAGGTCGCTTCAAGATTTCACCCCAGAATCGGTGCGGGACACCGCTGGCCGGGTATTGCCCTGCTGGCACGCCTTTTAATCATCTCCCGCAAAGGATTTTGGAAAGTTCCTCGAAAAGTGGAGACGACTGCAATTCAGACCTGTCTGCATAGACATCGGTACCGCCGATGACCATGCGTCCGGTCGAGTCCGAAACTGATCATCGATCGGTGCTTGCCGTGGGTGGATCCGCAGGCAGCGTCCAGCCGCTCATTGAGATCGTTCGCGGCCTTCCCGGCGACCTACCCGCGGCTGTCCTCGTCACCATTCATGTCGGCGAACAGAGCCGACTCCCGCAGATCCTGTCGAGGTCGGGGTCCCTGCAGGCAACGCATGTCCGGGACAGGGAGGTGCTTGAGCATGGCCGGATCTACATTGCTCCGCCCGGTCGGCATCTCATCGCTCGCGATGGCCTCGCCCTGCTGAGTCCTAGTCCGCAGGTCAACTGGCACCGGCCGGCTGTGGATGTCATGTTCGCTAGCGTCGCCGTGTGGGCGGCCGGACGCACGGTTGCCGTCGTCCTCTCTGGTGCCCTCGACGACGGCGCGGTCGGCGCGGCCATTGTTGCTCAAGCCGGCGGTCAGGTGCTGGTCCAGGATCCAGCCGAGGCGGAGTTCGACAGCATGCCCAGATCGGCGCTGGTCGCAGCGCCGGGGGCGCGTGCCGTTCCGGTACGCCAATTGGCCCAGCAGATCCGAGATTCTGTGGAGGTTGGGCGGTTGCTTCGTAGCGATTCGGCGCGAGTCCCGGCTCACCTGCCCCGATTGCGGCGCCCGATTGGCTCCGGTTGACCTGCCGCAAATCAGCTACTTCCGCTGCGACCTCGGGCATCTATTTGCCCCACAGGCCCTCGCGGCAGCTCAGGCCGACGCATCGGAGAAGACGCTCTGGAGCGCGGTCGCGGCGCTGGAGAAGCAAGCTGCGCTGCTCGAACGCCTGGCATCGACCCGGAACCAAGGGCCCCTACCGGATCATGATCAGACCCTAAATGCTCAGCAGCGCTATGCGGAGGAAGTCGCCAGGCGAGCCGCTGCCTTGCGTACTCAAGTCAGAGCGTGGTCGAACGACGCGACGCAGCCGGAGACACGGACCGAATAGGCCGCCGGCGCAAGGTCGTTAGCTCTACCGCTCGGTGCTATCGGTTTGGTCGATCTTGGAGACATCCTCCATCAAGACCAACGCCCCTGCGGGCTGCTCGGACTCGCCCTGCAGCGCTGTCACCGTGATGCGCAGGTCGACGCTTCGCCCTCGCCGATTCACGACACGCAGCCAGCGCCCAACAATGGCGGACTGCTGGCCGCTGATCACCGAACGTAGCCAGCGATGCAGCTCGGTCGTAGGCAATCCGCTGTCGAGATTGAGCAGATGGTGCCCGACGGTCTCGTCATGACGCAGGCCCCAAAGCTCCTGCGCCTGAGGTGTCCAGACCTGCACCACCAGGTCACGGTCGAGTACGATCACGGCGGCCTCGAGGCTGCTCATGACGGACTCCATGAAGGCATTGAGGTCGGTGACCTCAATAGTCCGATCGCGCAGTTCCTCGTTCGTGGTCTGCATTTCGTCATTGGCCGACTGCAGCTCTTCGTTCATCGTCTCGAGCTCTTCGTTGGTCGACTGGAGCTCCTCATTGGTGGTCTCCAGTTCCTCAACAGTGCTTTGCAACTCCTCGTTGGTCGTCTCGAGCTCTTCGTTGGTGGACTGGAGTTCCTCGTAGGCAAGCTCCAGCTGTCGGTTAGCCGTCTCGACTTCTACCCGGAGCTGGCGGAAGCGGGTCACGTCGGTGAAGCTGATCGACACCCCGAGCACCTCACCACTGGTGTCCAGCAGGGGCACCAGGTTCACGTCAACGTAGATCGCATCGGGTCCGGTACGGCGCCACTCGACCTCACGCAGCCAGACCGGCGCGCGGCTCTCTGTAACTGCCGTCAGTTGCGACCGCAGTTCAAGCGGGCGGTAAGAGACGTCGAGATCCTGGAAAGGCCGACCAAGATCACGATCGGACAGCCCCAGCATTGCTTCGGCGCGATTGTTCACCATGACGACGCGGCCATCTGTCGCGACGGCTATCTGCGCGACAGCGTTGGTCAGGAGGATCTCGTTGCGGAGCCGCGCTGCGTTGTCCGACGAGGTCGTGCGTGCCGGCGTACGTGCCGGTGCGCCGAACCCCGCGGTCTCCCCGACGTCCGCGCTGACCCGATGGAAGAATCGGCGCTTGAGGTCAGTGGGGCGGAAAACGCTCTGGTGATTGAGCAACATTTCGGCCTTGCCGAGGAAGAGCACGCCGTTGGGCCGCAGTGCGAAGCCAAGACGATTGACCACCCGTGATTGGGTCTCGGCATTGAGGTACATGAGCGTGTTGCGGCACAGCAGGATGTCGATCCGAGAGATCGGGGCATCGCTGGTGAGGTCGTTGCGACCGAAGATCACGCTGCGTCGCAGGTCCGGGGTGAATACGTAGCGGCGATTGACGAGGTCGAAGTACCGTTCGCGATACGACGCAGGCAAACCACGCATCTCGCTTTCGGTATAGCTGGCTTGACGCGCCCAATTGAGCGCGTCCTCGTCCACATCGGTCGCGTAGATCTTGACTCGTTCCCGAAAGCCGCTGCCCATTTCCTCGTGGAGCAGCATGGCAATCGTGTACGGCTCCTGCCCGGCTGAACATCCGGCGCTCCAGACCCGGAGCTGGCCGCTGCCGCTCGCTTCCAATAGGTGCGGCAGGATCTCGGTCCGCAAGTGCTCCCAGGCTTCGGGATCGCGGAAGAAGCTGGTCACGTTGATCAAGATCGTGTTGAAGAGCGCGGTGAACTCGTTTGGTTGGAGTTGCAGGACGTCCTGGTAATCCTCGAAGGATTCGGCGCCGGTCTCGCGCATCCGGTGCCGCACGCGTCGCATCAGGCTGGGTCGTTTGTAGCCCGTGAAATCGAATGATCGGCTGTCGCGCAGGAACAGCAGCAGCTTCTCAAAGCTGGGATCGTCTTGGAGCTCGACTTCGCCGGGCTCCATCGTTTCCTCGACAGGTGTCTGCTCAGCCATCGTGCGCCGACTCTACGCCGGTATCGGTCTCGGCTCCCGCTGCGCCTGTGCTTGGGCTCTCC
>DATHIJ010000205.1:0-2863 GCA_035489975.1 Propionibacteriaceae bacterium
CAACACCGGGATCAAGGTCGTGCCCAGTCCCGCGTAAAGCAGCGCTACCGCGATGAACGTAATCCAGACACCTTCATTGGTTGTGGCGGCGTCTGCGACTCTCATCTTGTTGTAGACAATCCAAGGCTGGCGCCCAACCTCGCTCACTATCCAGCCGGCTTCCATGGTCACCACGGAGAGGAAGCCGGTTACGGCGGCGCCGCGCAGGAACCATCGGCTGCGCGGCATATCTCGTCGGAAGATCCAGGACGCCCAATACCAAAGGGTGAAGAGGAATAGCAATGTGCCCAGGCCGACCATGATGTCCCAGCAGAGATGGACGATGTTGACTTCCCGGATCGTCGGTCGTTGATCAGCAGGAACGCTGTCGAGGCCTTGCACGACGGTCGCCCTGCCGGTGCTCGGATCCGACAGCCAGGACGCCAACCCGGGAATCGCGATGCCGCCCTCCACTTCTCCAGACGAGTTGAGATGGCCGAGCAGGGTCTCGGGCACATCACTGCCTGTCTGGGGCACCAGCTCGAGGGCGGCGAACTTGACCGGCTGGTTCTCATAGACCCATCGAGCGAGGAGGTCGCCGACCCCAATCTGGACGGGTGTGGCGATTGCTGCGACCGTGAACGGAATGATGAAGCCGAGCCTGTGGTAGCGGTCTCGTCGCCCGCGCAACATACCGGTGGCGTACACCGACGCGACCAAGAAACCGCCGACCAGGTATGCCGCGACGATCATGTGCGCTGCCATCAGCGGCATCGCGTCGTTGAAGATCACCCCGATCGGGTCAACCTCGACGACGTTGCCCGAGGAGTCGAGGGTCACGCCCTGCGGAGAGTTCATCCATGCGTTCGCAGCTATCACTGAAGCGCTGCCGAACACGCCAGCGATCGGGATCGGGATCCCGCTCCAGAAATGCGCCCAGGGTTTGAGCCGCCGCCAGCCGTAGATATAGATCGAGATGAAGATGGCTTCGGTGAAGAAGAACAGACCCTCGAACGCGAATGGGACGCCGAACGCCTCTCCCCACTTCCCCATGAACTGAGGCCAGAGCAGGCCGAACTCGAAGGAGAGAACGGTCCCCGTCACCGCCCCAACTGCGAACGTCACCGCCATGTACTTGGACCAACGTTGCGCGAGTCGCAAAGCGTCACCGTCGCCGCGTTTGATCCCCCGGTAATTGGCAATCAGCGCCATAGCAGACCACGACACCCCGAGCGGTACCAGGATGATGTGAAAGGCAAGAGTAAAAGCCATCTGTGCCCGCGCCCACGGAACGGGATTCACTTGCATCAACACGGAAGCGCACGGGTCACACAACCAGTGGGTCACGGCGTGGCACCACCTTCGACTGCGGCGCCGGGGCTGGGCGTAATACTGTCGTCCATGGCGGGCTAGATATCAGCGCCGTAGTGCTGATCGTCTGCCATGCCGGACCCTCCTGGAAAGCGGATCAGCCTGCGTCGCTCGCCGCGCGACCTGCTACATCACCTTTCCCGCCTTCGACGCTGCGGTCATCACCCCGTTCGGGTGATCGCTCACGCAGCACAGCAGAGTCACCCGCAAGGGGTGACGACGCGATCCTCAGCCGCTGCTTGACTGCCGAACAGGGTCTGGTCCGGGTCTAGCGGGGAGGCTGCGGAGAGATCCGAAACCGGTGGCGCTCACGCCGAGGAGACAACAATGACGACAACTGTCGAGACTCAGACCGCCCCTGGGCGCCAGCCAGCGGGTACAGGTCAGCCCCCCGCGGACGTCTTTGTCGTCTTCGGGATCACCGGCGACCTGGCGAAGGTGATGACGTTCCGATCGCTTTATCGGCTGGAGCGGCGCGGGCTGTTGCAGTGCCCGATCGTCGGAGTTGCCAGCAGCGACTGGACGGTGGACCAGTTGAAGCAACGCGCCCGCGAGTCGATCGAGGCGACTGGGGAACCGATCGATCCCAGCATCTTCGACCGTTTCACCGCGCGGCTGTCGTACGTCCACGGCGACTTCGGCGATGCAGCGACCTACCAACGGGTGGCGGCGGCGATCAAAGGCGCCGAGTGTCCGGTGTTCTACCTGGAGATCCCGCCCTTCCTGTTCGGCAGGGTCGTCAAGGGTTTGGCCGAAGCTGACCTGACGAAGACGGGCCGTGTCGTCGTAGAGAAGCCGTTCGGAAATGACCGAGCCTCCGCCCACGCTCTGGCGGACGAACTGCACCAATACATCGACGAGTCCCAGCTGTACAGAATCGATCACTACCTGGGAAAGATGGGCCTGGAGGAGATCCTCTACCTGCGGTTTGCCAACACGATGTTCGAGCCGCTCTGGAGCCGCAATTACCTCGAATGCGTGCAGATCACCATGGCGGAGGATTTCGGTGTCGAGGACCGGGGGCACTTCTACGATCCTGTCGGTGCGCTACGCGATGTGGCGGTCAATCACCTCATGCAGGTGGTGGCCGCCGCCGCCATGGAGCCACCGTCGGGACGTGACCCGCGGACGATCAAGGACGCCCAGGTTGCGCTTTTCCGAGCGGTCGCCGAGGCCGATCCCGCCAACTATGTCCGCGGCCAGTACGACGGCTATCTGGGTATCCCTGGCGTAGCCGCCGACTCGACCACAGAGACGTTCGCCGCGCTCCGGCTCGACATCGACAATTGGCGCTGGTCGGGGGTGCCGTTCTTCATCCGGACCGGCAAGCGGCTGCCGGTCACCCAGACGGAGCTCAGGCTTGTCTTCCAGCAGCCACCCCGGTTGGGCTTAGGGCTCAGCGCCGATCGCCGTCCGGAGCCCGACCAGCTTGTCTTCAGACTCGATCCATCGACTGGTATCAGGCTCAGGGTCAATGCCCGGCGCGCGGACTCACGCGCCCCCGAGACGATCC
>DATHIJ010000206.1:0-2641 GCA_035489975.1 Propionibacteriaceae bacterium
GACTCACTCCGCTCTTGAGTTTGGGGAGAGTCATATAATCGATTATCGTGATTAGGTGCACTGATGTTGCACCATGTTACGTTATCAATAATAGAAAAGGATGGATAAATATGAATACTACATTTCTGCCTCACTGGCGCACAATCTTGTCTCTGATCTTGACCGCTGTTTTCGCGGTAAGTGCCACGGGGTCAGCGCTAGCAAGCCACCCGGAGGTGAGCCTGCCGGGGAGCAACTTCGAGATCGACACCAACGCCAACCTGAGGCTGGATGACCCTTCCCCCTCCATAGACTGGGCTAGTGTCACGGAGAGTCGCAGAGCCGACCAGCCCCAAGGCAGCCAAGACGACTCCTTCGGTCAGGGCACGAAGGAGGATACGGCCGTTCCGACCATCGTGAACGGCAGCATCCCGCCGAACAAGAGCGACCTGCTCACCTTCGGCGCCTACCTCGAGAGGACCACTAGCGGCGCCAGGTTCCTGAACCTCTTCTGGCACCGCATTCAGGAACCTTCGGGCACCACGAACATGGACTTCGAGTTCAACCAGTCCAGCAGCATCTCCGGAAACGGCGTGACGCCGGTCCGCAGCGCTGGTGACTTGCTGATCCAGTACGACCTGTCCCAGGGTGGCACGAACCCGGTCCTGTTCGTGTCCCGGTGGGTCACGTCGGGCCCCGCCTCGCAGTGTCAGGCATCGAACTCGGTGCCCTGCTGGGGTACGAAGATAAACCTGAGCGCGGCCGGGGATGCTGCCGGCTCGATCAACACCTCGGCCATTCCGGCGGCGGAATCCGACGGGTTGGGCAACATCTCACCGCGTACCTTCGGCGAGGCGCAGCTTGACTTCGACGCCCTTACCGGCGGTGGGAGCACGTGCGTCTCGTTCGGGAGCGTGTACCTCAAGAGCCGCTCGTCAGACTCGTTCAGCGCCGCGCTGAAGGACTTCATCGCTCCGGTGTCGACGAACGTCACCAACTGCGGCACGGTGAACATCCACAAGCAGGATGACCTTGGCGCGCCGCTGGCGGGTGCGGTCTTCACCCTTTACACCGATAACGCGCCGGTAGACGGGGCTCCACCCCATGGCGCGGAAGACGTTGCCACAAGCTTGACTTGCACGACGGACGCCGCGGGCGATTGCTCGATCGGCAGTGTCCCGTTTGGCGACTACTGGGCGGTGGAGACCACCGGTGTCCCGAACCATGACCTGGCCCCCGATCAGTCGTTCTCACTAACCGAGAGCACACCGGATCTGACGATCAGCCTCACGTTCGTCGACCCGCGGCGGACTGGTGCGATCCTGGTTACCAAGACGCGTAAGCACGCAGCGAGCGGCTCGGGTGACCACCCGCACTCCGGCGTGAGCTTCACTGTCGACGGCGTGACCCAGCAGACCGATGCCAACGGTGAGGCCTGCTTTGACGGGCTGGCGTTCGGCGATTACACCGTCCACGAAACTGTGCCGGCCGGCTACCATGTGGACGCGAACGACAAGTCGGTGACGGTGGACAACGCCGCGAGTTGTTCCGACGCCACTTACACCGGCGAGACGGTCAGCTTCCAAAACATGCCGCTGACCAACCTCACAGTATCGGTCGACTCGCAGGTCGACGGCGGGACGTCCTCGACCATTGACTGCGTCGTCGCCTCCGGCTCGACCGGCGCCAACGGCGATGGCTCGGTGACTGCCAGCGACCTCGAGCCAGGGACCTACACATGCACGGTTGTGATTGATCCGTAAGCATACTGCTTCGCTCCTCCCGCTTTTAGCAATCCCCTGAAGGAGCATATTCGGGAAGAGATAAACCCAAGCTGTTCTTTCAATCTAGTCGGGCGGCGGACCACGGTCTGCCGCCCGATTGCGCTTGGAAACCTTGAAGTAAGGCGACGCCTGTTGAAGCGTGTCCGCGACCGGCTTGGAAAGCCTGTGTGGGACAAGAGGGCGTCATTTCATTGAGATGGAATCTATCCAGATGCGGAACCGTAATGATATCGTTATTTTGTCTGTGAAAATTTCAATTTGAAAAATGCTATAATATTTAAGCATTGGGTACACAGTTCTCAAGTCCCTAGTCTCTCTTATTGTTGAAGGGCGCAAGATGTCGGAAAAATTGGGGTCCCCACCGAAAGTGCTGATCGTCAGCAACCAGCAAACCACAGGCCCTCTGTGGGTTTTTAGTTTGCAGCAACAAAAACTGAATGTTGCCCTGGAAGCTGATCCCGCGCATACGCTCGCACGTTGTGAAGTCGAATCCCCCGATCTCATCATACTGGATATTAATCTATCGGAAGCGCAGACTCTCGACCTGATCAGGAATCTGCGCGCGGAAATGCTGACTCCAATTGTGCTGTTGACACCGTTCAGAACGGAAGAACATGTCCTCGAGGCGTATAAGGCTGGCGTGGACGACTGCATGACCAAACCGGTCAGCCCATCCCTGTTTCAGGCCAAGATCAAGGTCTGGCTGAGACGTTCCGGGAGCATTTCCGCCGATACGCTCATCCCGTTGAGAGTGGGAACACTGCAACTCTTTCCATCCGAGAAGATGGTCCTGTTGAACAACGGCGGCGCGGCCCGCCTGACCAACCTGGAGCTGCGGCTCCTATATTATCTGATGAAACGGCCGGGTCATATCGTGA
>DATHIJ010000207.1:0-3291 GCA_035489975.1 Propionibacteriaceae bacterium
GCGCGCCGGTCTTCCCGGCCATCGGCAACCACGACAGCACCGACTCCGAGGGCAGCGACGACCGTGCTCAGATGGAGGACAACTTCCACATCCCCGAGCGCTTCCACCATGGCGGCGAGACGGCGTCCGTCATGCCCGGACTGTTCTACCGCTGCGATACGGCGCAGACCTCGAGCTCGCCTGCCTTGACACCTCGCTCGACACCGAGCAGGAGGAGATCCACCGCTACTTCCAGGCGCCAAAACACCAGCAGTGGCTGCGCTCGACCTTCGGGCAGCGCGGGGATCGCTGGCTCATCCCGTACTCACACCATCCCGTCTACAGCGCGGGGCCGAACCATCAAAACGATCAAGAGATGCAGCAGGCGCTCGAGCCGTTCTTCGACGCCGCCGACGTACGCCCGGTCCTCGCCGGTCATGAACACAACTTTCAGGTCAGCGAGGTCGGCAGCCGGACGTATATCGTCTCCGGCGCGGCAGGCCAGCTCGACGAGAGGGTGCCGGGGGGGTTCGCCGACGCTCACACAACGGCCTGGGCACCGCAAGCCCATCTGCTGCTCATCGAGGTGAACGGACCGGAGGCAACGCTGACCCCGATCACGGGTCTTCTCAACGATGGACGGCTCCGCTTGATGACCGCACTCACGCCCCGCAATGAGCTCGTCGAGCCGCCGCTGACGGTCCGGAACGATTGAGTTGATTCAAAGGTGTCACGGAGTGGTCCGGTGCAGGCACGCAAAGCCGATTGGAGCGTACGGCGGGCAGCAGCGCGGCTTGAAACCGACGACACCAGCGGCGCGATCCGACCGCGAGCCGAGCAGGTCAGCCTGTTTGCTCGGCGGCTGTGGCTGGGAGCCGCTCGCCGCTGGGTGGACCTGCGGGCGACGAAGACCCTGGAGTTGTACGACCGTCGCACGACCATGGATGCGCCTCGCGACCGCTGGACCACCTCGGTCTGGCTCAGGGCGATGGGTGGTCGTTCATGGCGGCGGCTTATCCAGGCCTTTGGGAATGGGAGCTTGCCTATGGTCCGATCATTGATCGTCTCAAGCCTGACATCATCCACGCGAACGATTTTCGGATGCTCGGAGTGGGAGCCCGGGCGGCGATGCGCGCTCGCGCGAAAGGTCGAGACACCAAGCTGGTATGGGACGCTCACGAGTTCCTTCCCGGCATCAAGCCGTGGAATTCACACCCCCGTTGGCACATCGCGCAACAGGCCCATGAGCGCGAGTACGCGCGACAGGCGGACGCGGTGATCACCGTGTCGGTAGAAGCTCGCGGCCATTCTGGTTTCCGAGCACGGCCTGGCGACTCGCCCAACCCGTCGTCTTGAATGCGCCTGACGTCGGGGGAACGACTGCCACAAAGGGACCGAGCCGCGAGAGGCCTGCGGTATTGCCTCAGCGATTCCGTTGCTGGTCTACAGCGGCACGGCTGCCCCACAGCGAGGGCTGGACGTCATGGTTGAGGCTCTCGGCGTGTTGGTCGACGTGCATATTGCCCTTGTCGTCTCTGCCCCGAAGTCGGCGTACGTCACAAGCCTGCGGGAGCGAGCCGCGGCACTGAGTGCGAGTGAGCGATTGCACGTCCTTCCATACGTGCCAGTCGATCACATCGTGTCCTTTCTGTCGGAAGCCGACGCCGGAGTGATTCCGATCTTGCATTTCCCCAACCACGAGATAGCCCTCATTACCAAGTTCTTGGAGTACTCCCATGCTCGCCTGCCGATCGTGGTCAGCGACGTCAAGACAATGGCCGAGACTGTGCGACGAACCGGACAGGGCGAGGTCTTCGAGGCTGAGAATCTCGGTGACTTTGTTCGCGCGGCCAAGGCCGTGCTGGCCGCGCCCGAGCGCTATCGCCAGGCCTACGACGCGCCTGGTTTGTTGGAGCAATGGACTTGGGAGAATTCGGCTGCTGCCCTCGACGCCATTTTTGACCGGCTGCGCCGCGAGCAGTTGAACGCGATGTAACCGCTCCGAGCTGGGCCTGTTGACAGCGTTTGAGACTGGCGAGAGGCAACCTACACTCGCATTGGTTCATCGGTCTCCGCCCTGTGTCTGCGGACGTGACGTCATCGAGGTGACGCATGGTCTCGCAGCCGCCGGAAGCAAAGGTTTGCTTGAGGTGCTGATCGCTGTCGCTGTCGCCCTGCTTCTGACCTGGCTTCTGCTGATCGCAGCACTTGCCCTAGGACACCGCAAGAGCAAGATTCTTCAGCTGTCGGCGGCGTACGGTCGGTTTTCGTCGAGTGGTGCGCCCCTGCCCGACCCCAACCGAGGGCTGCGGTTGAAACTGCTGATTCTCGCTGTGCTCGTTATCCTCAACGTGGGCTGGTTGGGGCTCTTGCTGTTCCGAGCGCCGGGTGAGCGGGCGGTAGTGTCCACTCCCACTGAGAGCGCGACGGCAAGCGGAGTGTCGTCGAGCGCCGGTCGGTCATCAGCGTCCACCTCTAGGAACGGTTCGGCGGCGGACACCATTCAGTTGGCGGATGTAGCCGACTCCGCCAGGCCCTTCGAAGCCGTTCGAATCCAAGGTACGTACGCCGATCGACCAGAGACCTTTCTGCGGGTGCAGCGTTTGGAGAGAGGCCAGTGGCTGGACTTCCCGTTACCGACGAAGACCGACCAGTCGGGCCAGTTCACCACCTATGTCGAGCTTGAGCGGCCGGGTCGCTACTGGCTTCGCGTGGTGGACCCGGGCTCTGCCGTGACGTCCAAACCCTTGGTGCTAGTGATCGAGGGTTGACCTACCTCAAAACTGAATTTACGATCCCGCGAGATTTTCCATCAGACCGAGAAACGGGGGCCTCATGACGGCCTGTACGCAGCCAGCATGCACCGGCACGATCGTCGAAGGTTACTGCGACGTCTGCGGCAGTCCAGCCGGCGCCGTCCCGTTCGTTCCAGCGGCTTCGGCGGGGTCATCCGTCCCTGCTGACGAGCCTGGCCTAACGGTCCCCCCGGAACCGAAAAACAGGGCCCTTAAGACGGCCTGTATGCAGCCAGGGTGTACCAGCACGATCGTCCACAATTACTGCGAGGTCTGCGGGAGTCCCGCGGGCGCAGACCCGTTCGTTGCGGCAGCAGCTTCGAGCGCGTCGCCCGCTCCTGCCGACGAGCCTGGCCTAACGGCAGTCCCGGCGTCGACACCCACTCATGCCCCTGCTAACGAGGAGATACCGACCCAGCGGCTCCCTAAGGTGAAGACGCCGAGACAGCAGTTATCCACACAAGAGATGGCCGATCCAGGAGCTGCCGACTCTGTAGTTATTGCCGCCCAGAAGGTT